>DAHVRS010000070.1 GCA_027322375.1 Brachybacterium sp.
CGGGCAAGCACGGCGGGGCGACCGACGCCTTCACGACCCTCGTGGTGCTGGTGCCGGACAGGCCCGGCGAGCTCGCGCGTCTGCTCACCGAGATCGGGCAGATCGGCGTGAACCTCGAGGACCTCCGCCTGGAGCACGAGATCGGCCGCGCCGTGGGCCTCGCCCACGTCTCGATCGTCGCCGGCCGTGAGGACCTGCTCACGCGGGAGCTCGACGCACGGGGCTGGACCGTCGCGGAGGCGTGATCGCCCCGTATCCTTGACGGATGCACACCATCGCGCCGCACGGCCCCCACGGCACCGACAGCTCCGGCCCGGGCGAGGGCATCGTCATCGCGATCGACGGCCCCGCCGGCTCCGGCAAGTCCACCGTCTCCCGCCTCGTCGCCGAGGCGCTGGACGGCGGCATGCTCGACACCGGGGCGATGTACCGGGCCGTGGCCTGGTACTGCCTCGAGCAGGGCATCGACCTCTCCGACCGCGAGGCCGTGGCCCGCGCCGCAGAGGAGATCGATCTCGTGCTCGGCACCGACCCGGCCGGGGCGACCGTCGTGGTGGGCGGCACCGACATCACCTCCGAGATCCGCACCGAGCGCATCGCGACCCACGTCTCGACCGTCGCGACGAACACCCTGGTGCGTCCGATCCTCCAGCAGCGCCAGCGCGACCTCCTGTACAAGGGGGCGGCTGAGCGCGGCTCCTGCGTCGCCGAGGGTCGCGACATCACCACTGTCGTCGCGCCCGATGCGCAGGTGCGCGTGCTGCTGACCGCCTCCGACGAGGAGCGCATGCGCCGCCGCGCCGCCGAGCTCGGCCTCGCCGACGACGAGGACACCCGCGCCCGCATGGCCGACCAGGTCCTGCGCCGGGACCGCGACGATTCGACCGTCTCCGACTTCCTCACCGCGGCCGAGGGCGTGCACGAGCTGGACACCACCGGCCTCAGCATCGAGGACGTCGTCGAGAAGGTGCTCATGCTCGTCGCCGAGGCGGAGTCCGCGCAGGAGGAGGCGCTGCACGGCGCCGCCGAGCCCGCGCCCCGCACCGCCGCGGCGTCGGCCGGGGACTCCGGCGCCGGCGCAGCCGCAGGGGACGGCCCCTCCGATGAGGACATCGAGACCGCGCTGCGCGCGGGTCTGTCCGAGTACGACCTCGACGAGGAGGACCTCGCGCTGCTCACGGGCGAGGAGGGCGAGCGGGCGCGCCCCACCGTGCAGCGCTCGCTGCCCGTGGTCGCCGTCGTCGGCCGCCCGAACGTTGGCAAGTCCACCCTCGTCAACCGCATCATCGGCCGCCGTGAGGCCGTCGTCGAGGACCGGCCGGGCGTCACCCGCGACCGCGTCTTCTACGAGGCCGAATGGGCGGGGAAGGACTTCTGGCTCGTCGACACCGGCGGCTGGGAGGACCGCGTCCAGGGCATCGCCTATCGCGTCGCTGAGCAGGCCGAGGTCGCCGTGTCCCTCGCGGACGTGGTCCTGTTCGTCGTCGACGCGAACGTGGGCATCACGACCACCGACGAGCAGCTGCTCAAGGTGCTGCGCAAGGCGAACGTCCCGATCGTGCTGGTTGCGAACAAGGTCGATGACCAGCGCGGCGAGCTCGAGGCCGCGGCGCTGTGGAACCTGGGCCTGGGGGAGCCGTATGCGGTCTCCGCCCTCCATGGCCGCGGCTCCGGTGACCTGCTGGATGCGCTCGTCGCCGCGATGCCGGAGGAGGGGCGCGGCAGCCCCGCCGACCACGGCCCGCGCCGCGTCGCCCTCGTGGGCCGCCCGAACGTGGGCAAGTCCTCCCTGCTGAACCGTCTCGCGGGGGAGAGCCGCGTCGTGGTCGACGACGTCGCCGGCACCACCCGCGACCCGGTCGACGAGAAGATCACCCTGGGCGGGCGCGAGTGGACCTTCGTGGACACCGCCGGCATCCGCCGCCGCTTCCTGCAGTCCCAGGGCGCCGACTACTACGCCTCCCTCCGCACCCGTGCGGCGCTGGACCGGGCCGAGGTCGCCGTCGTGCTGCTCGAGGCGAACGAGCCGCTGTCCACCCAGGACCTGAAGATCATCGACATGGTCGTCGAGTCCGGGCGCGCGCTCGTGCTCGCCTTCAACAAGTGGGACCTGCTCGACGAGGACCGTCGCCGCGCCCTCGAGCACGAGATCGAACGGGATCTGGGCCATGTCGCCTGGGCACCGCGCGTGAACCTCTCCGCCCTCACCGGGCGCCACGCGGACAAGCTCGTGCCCGCCCTGGACACGGCGCTGGAGTCGTGGGACCGCCGCATCCCCACCGGCCGCCTGAACGCCTTCCTGGGTCAGCTGGTCGCGGCGCACCCGCACCCGCTGCGCGGCGGCAAGCAGTCCCGCATCCTCTTCGCGACGCAGGCGCGCACCCGCCCGCCGCGCTTCGTGATCTTCGCCAGCGGCTTCCTCGAGCACGGCTACCGCCGATTCATCGAGCGTCGTCTCCGCGAGGACTTCTCCTTCCCCGGCTCGCCGATCGTGCTCGGCGTCCGGATCCGGGAGAAGCGCAAGCGCTGAGCCCAGGGGAGGGGTGACCCTGCGGCGCGCCCGAGATGCGAGGGCGCGCCGCACCTGCGGGACCACGTATCGTTGATGCCATGAGCAACACCGGTGACAACGGCTCCTGGACTCCCCAGGGCGACGACCCCTCGACCGCGGCGACGCCGCAGAACGACCCCTGGGCCGCCCCGGCCGAGGGCGCCCCGCAGCCTGGCGGAGCTCCGCAGCCCGCTGCGGACCCCTTCGCGCATCAGAACCCGTACGGGCAGCCGAACCCTTACGGTCAGGCGAGCCCCTATGGCCAGCCCTCCTCCGCCTCCGCCTCGGATCCCTACGCAGCCGAGCAGCACGGTTGGACCCCCGCCGCCGACCCGGCGGGCAGCCAGGGGGCCGACGGCGCCCAGGCTGGCTACGGCGCACAGCCAGGCTATAGCGCGCAGAGCGCCGACGGTGGCCAGGCAGGGTACGGCGCACAGCCCGGCTACGGAGAGCAGCCCGGCTATGCCGCGGGCGCGCCCGCCGGCGCCGGCGCCCCGCAGGGTGAGGCGCAGAGCCGCCTGCTCGTGGGCCTGATGGGCATCTTCTTCGGCTCGCTCGGCGTGCACCGCTTCCTCATGGGCTACACCACGATCGGCATCATCCAGATCGTCGTCACCATCGTCACCTGCGGCTTCGGCAGCCTCTGGGGCTTCGTCGAGGGCATCATGGTGCTCGCTCGGGCCGAGGCCTTCGAGCGCGACGCCTACGGCCGCCCGCTGAAGGACTGACCTCGCGCCGTCCCGGGAGCGCGTGCCCCGGGACGGCGTCCCTCTCCACCCCGCGGCCCCGCCGGTCGCTGACCCGAGGAGCATCCCGCCGATGACCCCGCCCACCCTGCAGTCTGTGCCCGATCGCCAGAAGCTCCAGACCCACGCGATCCTGCTGATCGTCTTCGGTGCGCTGTGCGGGAGCATGATCCCGTCGATCTTCGGGATCATCGCGCTGGTCCAGCTCGACACCAACCCCGACTCCGCGCGGACGATGAACAAGGTCGGCTGGATCATCCTCTGGGTCTGCATCGGCCTGATCGTGCTGGCGATCCTCGCCTACGTCCTCCTCCTCGGCGGGATCTTCGGCGCGGCGATCCTCAGCAGCTGAGCTCCCGCCGCCCACTGCATCCGCTGCACGCTGCCTCTGCCGCCCGCCGCATCCGTCACCTCGGAAGGACCCGTCATCGCCACCCCGGACTTCGTGCTCGCCCTGCGCGAGCGCATCGGCCACGACCTGCTGTGGATGCCCGGCGTGACCGCGCTCGTCGTGGACCGGCGTCGCACCCGGATGCTCGCGGTGCGCCGTGCGGACGACGGCACCTGGACCCCGGTCACCGGCATCATCGACCCCGGCGAGGAGCCGGCCCGCGCGGCGGTGCGCGAGGTCGCCGAGGAGGCCGGGATCGCCTGCACCGCCCTGCAGCTGCTGGACGTGCGCACCCTCCCGCCGATCACCTACCCGAACGGTGACCGGGCCCAGTACCTCGATCTGTGCTTCCTGTGCGAAGCGGATGATGACACCGAGCCCCACCCCGCCGACGGTGAGAACACCGAGGCGCGCTGGTTCCCGCTCACCGACCCACCGGAGATGAACGACCGCTTCATGGAGCAGCTCGCCCTCGCCCGCCGCGGCACCACCGCTGCACGCTTCCGCCGATGACCCCGCCCTACACGCCGAGCCCCCACCCCCTCGGCCCCGGCTCGCGCCCTCTCGCCGCGGGCCCACGCCGTCCCGGACCCGGCACGATGCCGCTGCCCGGCACGCGGGTGAGGATCCCGTTGACCGACCGGGTCGGCGATGAGGGGACCGTGCGCGTCCTCGCCGCACCCCGCCGCGACATGGTGCGCGGGGGACGCCTCAGCCCCGTGCTCGAACCCTTCGCGGACGCGCTCCTCGTGGATGCCTGGATCGGGGAGAAGCTCGTGCTGCCCGGCGCCTGGGTGCAGACCGAGGTGCTCGAGCGAGGAACGGCGATCTCGCCCGTCCCCGTCGCCGCCGCGGACCTGCGCCCGCCCGCCGTCATCGCCGGCACGCCCGACCGCGCCGCGCTGTGCTGGGGCGAGACCGTCTGGCCGCTGGACCTCGGGGGAGTGGTCTCCATCCCCATGGCCTCCCGCGCAGCGCCGCATCCGCTCTCACGCCTGCGCCGCCTGCTGATGGTCGCCGCGGGCCGGCGTGCGGAGATCGCATTGACGCTCTGGCAGGACCCGGACTTCGAGATTCCCTGGCACGACGTCCGCCTGCTTCCGCGCGCCGCCGCCTGGTTCGAGCTCGCCCAGGTCCCCACCGGCATGCGCTACGCCGACGCGGAAGCGCACCAGGGCGTGGGCCGCGCCCGCCCCCGCGACTGAGCCCTCGCACCGGGACGGCACTCACCAGGCCCGTCGGATGTGGCAACACTCACATGTCGGGCCTCAGAGGCGCGCCCGGGACCCTTGCGCTCGCGGATGTGCCGCGGCTCACCCGCTAGTGTCGTGGGCCGATTGCCGTCGACGAGGAGGTCTTCGTGGCCCCATCAGCTTCCCCCCGGCCCGGACCGGACCGACGCACGGTCCTGCGGTTCACCGCCGGCGCCGCCGCTCTGCTGCCGCTCGCAGCCCTCGCCGGATGCTCCGGCGGCGCGCGCGATGCGAACACGCTGAGGATCGCGTTCCAGCAGTTCGGCTCGAACACGATCAAGCAGGAGTGGATCGAGCGGGCCGCCCAGCAGTTCTCCGCCGAGAACCCCGAGCTCGTCGTCGAGCTCGTGCCGATCGTCGCCTCGGAGAACGACTACTTCACCAAGAACGAGCTGCTCATGAGCTCGCCGCGGACGAGCCCCGACCTCGTCTACGAGGACTCCTTCCTCCTGCTCTCGGACGTGGGGGCTGGATATCTTCAGCCGATCACCGACCTGGTCGAGGGCTGGGAGCACTGGGACGACATCGCCGACGCCTCGAAGCTCGCCGTCACCGGCGAGGACGGCGAGGTCTACGGCGTCCCGATCACCACCGACACCCGCGCGATCTGGTACCACCGCGAGGTGTTCGAGCAGGCAGGGCTGCCCACCGACTGGCAGCCCACCAGCTGGGAGGACGTGCTCGATGCGGCCCGGGCCATCAAGGACTCCGACGTCGAGGCGACCCCGTTCCTCATGTACGCCGGGACGCCGCAGGGGGAGAAGGCCTCGATGCAGGGCTTCGAGATGCTGCTGTACGGCACGGCCGATGGCACCGGGCTGTACGACGAGGACGCCGGGAAGTGGATCGTCGGCTCGCAGGGCTTCATCGACTCCCTCGGCTTCCTCTCCACGATCGTCGAGGAGGAGCTGACCCTCTCGCTCGGCCAGCTGCTGGACCCGAACATCTCCGAGCAGGTCTACACCTCGCTCCTGCCAGAGGCGAAGCTCGGCATGCTCATCGACGGCTCCTGGATCTCCCAGAACTGGACCGAGTCCGCAGGCCGGCCCTGGCCCGAATGGCCGGACGTCGTAGGGCTCGCGGACATGCCCACCCAGGACGGCGGCGGCACCGGCACGGTCACCCTCGCCGGCGGCTGGGGGCTGTCCATCCCCGAGCACGTCACCGACCGCGAGATCGCCTTCCGCTTCCTGGAGATGCTGGTCTCGACCGAGACGCTCGTGGACTACGCGATCGCGGACAACCACATCACCGTGCGCGCCGACGTCGCCGAGCAGGAGGCGTATCTCAGCTATTCCCCAGCGGTCGAATACTTCACCGACCTGCTGGAGACCGCCTACTACCGGCCGGCCCTGCCCGCCTATCCGGAGGTGTCCTCCGCGATCCAGGAGGCGATGGAAGCGGTGCTGACCGGCACCATCCCCGAGGCGGCGGCTGCCGCCTATGACGCCACGGTGCGCGACATCGTCGGCGAGGAGAACGTGCAGGAGGCCGGACGATGACCACGACCGACACCCCGAGGCCCGACATGGCTGCGCCTGTGTACGGTGACGGCCGCCCCAGTCCGCACCGCACGAAGCTCGGCGACGGGCTCTCCCCGCTGCGGGCCGTGCCGATGCTGCCGGCGGCACTGCTGCTGCTCGCCTTCATGCTCGGCCCGATCCTCTACTCGCTCTATCTCGCCTTCACAGACAGCGCGATCCGCGGCGAGGGCGCCTCCGACACCTCCTTCGTGGGGCTGAAGAACTTCACCGACGCCTTCGCCGACGGGGACTTCTGGAACTCCGTCGTCCTCACGCTCGTGTTCACGCTGATCTCCGCCGTGCTCGGCCAGAACCTGCTGGGCATCTCGCTCGCGCTGCTCATGGAGCGCGCCCACCGCGTGGTCACCTTCGTGGTCACCTCGATCGTGATCGCCGCCTGGATCCTGCCAGAGGTGGTCGCCGGCTACCTGCTCTACACCTTCTTCGCCGACGAGGGCAGCCTCAACGCGATCCTCACCTCGATCGGCCTGCCCGGCCAGGACCTGCTGTTCAGCGCCCCGATCATCGCGGTGTCCTTCGCGAACATCTGGCGCGGCGCCGCCTTCTCGATGCTCGTCTACTCCGCGGCGCTCAGCTCCGTGCCCGGTGACGTGTACGAGTCCGCGGCGCTCGACGGCGCAGGCCCGGTGCGGCGCTTCGTGTCCGTGACCGTGCCGCTGCTGCGCCCCGCGATCGCGACGAACCTCATGCTCACCACGCTGCAGACCCTGTCGGTCTTCGGCCTGATCTTCATCATGACCGGCGGTGGACCCGCCCGGCAGTCCCAGACCCTGCCGCTGTACATGTACGAGCAGGCCTTCTCCTACGGGCAGCTCGGCTACGGCACCGCCGTGGCGCTGCTGCTCCTGCTCATCGGGGCGCTCGCCTCGATCGCCTACCTGCGCCTGCTGCCCGAGGAGGACAAGCGATGACCGCCGCCGTGCAGACCCCAGACACCCGCACCACGATCGACACCGCCCCGCGCCCCGCTCCCAGGCGGCGCATGACCCGCGCCGCGGGCACAGCGACCGCGAGCAACGCCGTCATGATCGCGATCGGGATCGCCTTCCTCGTGCCGCTGCTGTGGGTGGTGCTCGCCTCCTTCGACACCGAGGCGTCGCTGTCCGTGGCCTGGCCAGAGCGGTTCAGCCTCGGCAACTACGCGGCGATCTGGAACGCGGAGACGACCTTCCGGCCGCTGGGGAACTCGCTGATCCTGTGCGGCGGCGCGACGGTCCTCACCATGGTCTCCGCGGTGCTGTGCGCCTACCCGCTCTCCCGCTATCGCTTCCGGGCGAAGCGGCCGCTGCTGCTGACGATCATCTTCTCGACCGGCCTGCCGATCACCGCGATCATGATCCCCGTCTACTCGATGTTCGTGCAGGTGAACCTCATCGACTCGATGGGCGGCGCGATCCTGTTCCTGGGCGCGAGCGCCCTGCCCTACGCCATCTTCCTCACCAAGGGGTTCATGGACGGGGTGCCGCTGGAGATCGAGGAGTCCGCGTGGACCGAGGGCTCGGGCGTGCTGCGCACCCTGTGGTCCGTGGTGCTGCCGCTGATGCGCTCGGGCCTGTCGGTGGCGACGATCTTCACCTTCGTGTCCATGTGGGGGAACTTCTTCGTCCCGTTCATGCTGCTGCTGAGCCCGGACAAGCTGCCCGCCGCGGTCACGCTGTACACCTTCTCCTCCCAGTACGGGCAGGTCGCCTACGGCCAGCTCGCCGCGTTCTCGATCTTCTACTCGCTGCCGGTGGTGGTGCTGTACCTGTTCCTGGGCCGGAACCTCGGCCAGGGCTTCGCCGCTGCGGGCGGCGTGAAGGGCTGAGCCGGCCCGGTCCGGGACCGACCGGGCGTTCGGGCCCTCGGCGGCCCGGGCCGGTGGTGGGTAGCGTGGACGTCCCGCATCCGTCCCACCGACCCAGGAGGCTCCCGTGACCGATCAGGACCCGCGCCAGGACCGCGTGCACTCCCGAGTGGCTGAGCGCGCCGAGCGGCTCTCGACCTCCGGCGGCGAGCCGGCCTTCTCTCCGCAGGACCAGGAGCCGCCCGGACTGACGGGACCGATGAGCCCCGTGCCCGATCACGGCGAGCGCAGCTACGTCGGACACGCACGACTCGAGGGGATGGCCGCCCTGATCACCGGGGGTGATTCGGGCATCGGCCGGGCCGTCGCGATCGCCTACGCCCGCGAGGGCGCCGACGTGGCGATCGCCTACCTCCCCGAGGAGCAGGAGGACGCGGAGGAGACCCGGCGGTGGATCGAGGACGCCGGACACCGTGCCCTGCTGCTGCCCGGCGATCTCCGCGACGAGGAGCATGCGCGTTCCATCGTTCGTCGAACCGTCGAGGAGCTCGGCCGTCTCGACGTGCTCGTGAACAACGCGGCCTTCCAGTGGGGCAGGGCCGAGCCGAAGGGCCTGGAGGGGATCACCTCAGAACGGCTGCACCGCACCCTCACCACGAACCTCGAGGTGCTGTTCTGGCTCACCCAGGAGGCGGCCCCGCACCTCCGACCCGGAGCGAGCGTCATCAACTCCTCCTCGATCCAGAGCTACGACCCGTCCGTGCCGCTCATGGACTACGCCGCGACCAAGGCCGCGATCAACAACCTGACCGTCAACCTCGCTGCGGATCTCGGCCCCCGCGGCATCCGCGTCAACGCGGTCGCCCCCGGCCCGATCTGGACCCCGCTGAACGTCGCGACCCGCGTCCCGGACGATTACGTCGCCTTCGGGGCGAACACGCCCCTGGGCCGTGCAGGGCAGCCCGCCGAGTGCGCAGGGGCCTACGTGTTCCTGGCCAGCCCCGAGGAGGCGAGCTACGTCTCCGGCACCGTGCTCGGCGTCACCGGGGGCCGCCCCGTGTTCTGAGCGGCGCGCCGTGCTTGACGGGGAGCCTCCCCGCCTGTGAGGGTCGTCACACCGGGCCGCATCGGACCGAGAGGCGGCCTTCGCTCTCGGCCCGGACGGGGAGGTCGGGCCGCCTCCTGAGCAGGAAGAGGTCTCCCATGGACACCGCCGTCTTCGAGAACCACGAATCCGAGATCCGCGGCTACTGCCGCAACTACCCGACCGTCTTCGCCTCCGCCTCCGGCGCGCGCCAGGTGGACGAGGAGGGCCGCAGCTACATCGACTTCTTCGCCGGGGCCGGGGTGCTGAACTTCGGCCACAACCATCCCGCGATGAAGAAGGCGCTGATCGAGTTCCTAGAGGCCGACGGGGTCGCGCACTCGCTCGACACCTACACCACCACCAAGCGCGACTTCGTCGAGCGCTTCCACGGGGTGGTCCTCGCGCCCCGCGGCATGGACCACCGTCTGCAGTTCATGGGGCCGACGGGCTCGAACGCCGTGGAGGCCGCGATGAAGCTCGCCCGCGCCGCCACCGGCCGGCGCGAGGTCGTCGCCTTCAGCCACGGCTTCCACGGCATGACCCTCGGCTCCCTCGCCGCGACCGCGAACG
>DAHVRS010000071.1 GCA_027322375.1 Brachybacterium sp.
CTGAAGACGGGCTCGCAGCAGAAGGCGGCGCCGCAGGTCCGCGAGGACGCCGGCGACGGCAATCTGCACAAGGCGGTCGACCTCGAGTTCGGGGACGTCGCCGCGGGCCTGCGCGAGGCGCAGTTCACGCGCACGGACGAGTTCTTCTTTCAGGGAAACAACCATTTGGCGCTCGAACCGCACGCGGTCACCGCGGTCTGGCAGCCGGACGGCCAACTCGTGCTTGAGAGCTCGACACAGGTGCCGCACTACGTCCAGCGCTCCCTGGCGCGGGCGCTCGGCCTGCCGGAGCACCAGATCAGGGTCATGGTGCCGACGCTTGGCGGCGGCTTCGGCGGCAAGAGCGAGCTGTTCCCGCACGAGGTCGCCGCCGCGCTGCTCTCGCGCAGCTGCGGGCGTCCCGTGCGCATCACGCTGAGCCGCGAGGACGTCTTCTACACCCACCGCGGCCGCCACCCCGTGGCGATGAAGGTCGAGACGGGCTTCGACGCCGAGCGCCGCATCCAGGCGATGTCGTTCGAGAGCGTTCTCGACGGCGGCGCCTACGGTTCCTACGGCATCGCCAGCACCTACTACACGGGGGCGCTGCAGCCGACGACCTACCGGATGGGGGCGTACCGCTTCCACGGGGAGCGATGGTATACCACGAAGCCGCCCTGCGGTCCGAAGCGGGGCCACGGCACGACCCAGCCGCGGGCGCTCCTCGAGGTGCACATGGACCGCATGGCGCGCGATCTCGGGCTCGACCCGATCGAACTGCGGCGCAAGAACCTGCAGCCGGCCTACTCGGTGACCGTCAACCAGCTCGACATCACGACCTCCGGCCTTGCCGCCTGCCTCGACGCGGTCGAACGGATGTCCTCCTGGAAGGAGCGCTGGGGCCGCCTCCCGTACGGGCAGGGGCTCGGATTCGCCTGCTCGAGCTACCTGAGCGGCGCGGGCCTGCCGATCTACTGGAATCCCCTGCCGCACAGCGGCGTGCGCATCGCCGTCAACCGGGACGGGGGCGTGCACGTGGCCTGCGGCCTCACGGACATCGGGCAGGGGGCGAACACGGTGCTCGCCGTCCTGGCCGCGAAGGCGCTCGGCGTCTCGCTGGAGCGCGTGCAGCTCACGACGCAGGACACCGCGACCACCCCGGTCGACCTCGGGTCGTACTCGAGCCGCGTGACGATGATGGCGGGCAACGCGCTGCTGGCCGCCGCCCAGCACATGCTCTCCCTGCTCACCGAGGCCGCGGCGCGCCACTGGGGGGTGCCGGCCGAGAGCGTTGCGCGCGACGGCGAGGACTTCTGCGTCGACGGGGGCGGCGAGCGCGCGGGCTGGACGGAAGTGGCGCGCTGGGCCGAGGCGGACCTCGGACCGCTCGCGGCGTCCGGCGGCTACACTCCGGTGCCGCCGCGCGGTCGGCACAAGGGATCCGGGGTCGGGCCATCGCCCGCCTACTCCTTCTCGGCCTGCGTCGCGGAGGTCTGGGTGGACGATCTCGACGGGCGCGTGCAGGTGAAGCGCCTCTACGTCGCCCACGACCCCGGGACGCCGCTCAATCCCCAGTCCGTCGAGGGACAGATCCGCGGCGGTGCCGTGATGGGCCTCGGCGAGGCGCTGATGGAGGCGCAGGCATTCAACCCAGACGGCCGCCACCGCGGACCGCACCTCTTGGGCTACCGCATCCCCACGATCCTCGACGTGCCCGAGATCGAGGTCGCCGTCGTCGGCGAGCCCGATCCGAACGGGCCGATGGGAGCCAAAGAGGCCGGGCAGGGTCCGCTCAACCCGGTCATCCCCGCCGTGCTGAACGCAGTGCGGGACGCGATCGGCGTCGACCTCAGCGAGACGCCGGTGACGCCGGACCGGGTGCTGCGTGCCCTGGAACGCCGCCGCAGGGAGGAAGCGCGATGATGCCGCTGCCACCGCTCGCCCTCGTCACCCCTGGGGACGAGGTGGAACTGCTGCGCTCGCTGGCTGCGGAGGGTGCGGTGGCGTTCGCGGGCGGGAGCGACCTGATCCCCGGGCTCTCCTGGGAACTCGCATCGGCGGACGCGCTCGTCAGCTTGGCCGGCGTGCCCGCGCTCAGGCGCATCGACGCCCTCGAAGACGGCAGCGTCTCCCTGGGAGCCGCCGTGACGCTCGCCGAGGTCGCCCGCCATCCCCTGATCGCGGGCGCCTATCCGGCGCTCGCGGACGCGGCGCGGGCGGTCGGGTCCTGGGAACTGCGCGCGCAGGGGACGATCGGCGGCAACATCTGTCTTTCCACGCGCTGCCGGTTTCGCAACCAGCCGCCGCTCTGGCGGGAGGGGCTCCAGCCCTGCTACCAGTCGGACGGCGACGTCTGCCACGCGGCACCCGCAAGCCGGACGTGCGTGGCGATCCTCTCCGGCGACACGGTGCCGGCGCTCGCGGCGCTCGGCGCGCAGCTCGAGATCTGGGGAGACGAGGCGCGGCGCCTGCCCATCGAGGACTTCTACAGCGGAGACGGTGCGCACCACATCCATCTCGCCAAAGGCGAGCTGCTGGCCGCCGTCCACCTGCCTGCGGACCCGCCCATGGCAGCCTTCCGCAAGTGGCGGGCGCGCGAGAGCATCGACTTTCCCGAGGCGAACGCGGCGGTCTCGGCGGTCTGGCGCGAGGGCGCCTGGCGCGCGCCGAGGGTGTTCGCGAGCGCGGTGGGCCCCGCACCCGTCCGGGTGCTGGCCGCGGAGGCGCTGCTCGACGGGGAGGAGTGGTCCGAAGACCTCCTGCGCGCGGCGGGGGAACTCGCCCGCAAGGCCGTCCACCCCTACGACAACGGGCAGCTGAACGTCGTCGGCCGGCAGCTCGCCGTGCGCGGCCTCGTCGCCCGGGCGCTCGGCGATCTGGAGAATGCGCGAAGGGAGCGAGGACTGTGACCTGGGCGGAGCAGATCCTGGCGGCGAAGTCCGGCCGCGACAGGGTGCAGCCGGGCGAGTACGTGGTCGCGCGGCTCGACGGCTTCATGATGCACGACATCTTCGCCGCGGACGTGCTCGGGCTCCTGGACGAGGTGGGCATCGCGCGGCTCGACGACCCGGAGCGCGTCACCGTCGTCTTCGACCACATGGTGCCGGCGCCGTCGGTCGCGGCCGCCGTACACCAGCGCAAGGCGAGGGAGCTCGTGATCCGCTACGGCATCCGTCATTTCCACGAGATCGGCCGCGGTGTCTCCCACCAGGTGATGGTCGAGGAGCAGCGCGTGCAGGAAGGCGACCTCGTCGCCGCCACCGACTCCCACACGACGACCTACGGCGGCGTCGGCGCGATCAGCACCGGCATCGGCTCGACCGAGATGGCCTACGCGCTGGCGACCGGGACGCTCTGGTTCAAGGTGCCGGAGAGCGTGCTGATCCGCCTCGAGGGCGCCTTCGCCAAGGGAACCTCCGGCAAGGATCTGATCCTCGCGCTGATGCAGACCGTCGGTTCGGACGTCGCGCAGGCGCGCTCGCTCGAGTTTTGCGGCCCCGGGGCCAGCTCACTGACACTGGCCGATCGCCTGACCGTCTGCAACATGGGCGTCGAGATGGGCGCGAAGTTCGCCGTCTTTCCGCCGGGCGCGCACGATCCGCAGGAAGCGGC
Organism: Brachybacterium sp.; assembly: GCA_027322375.1. GTDB lineage: Bacteria > Actinomycetota > Actinomycetes > Actinomycetales > Dermabacteraceae > Brachybacterium. The sequence continues at coordinate 3,592 of DAHVRS010000071.1, forward strand.
CTACGCCGCCCGCTACACGGTCGACCTCGCGGCCTTGCAGCCGATGGTCGCGATCCCGCACCACGTGGAGAACGTGCGGCCGGTTTCGGAGGCCGCGGGGACGCGGATCGACCAGGTGTTCATCGGCTCGTGCACCAACGGGCGCCTGCAGGACCTCAGGGACGCGGCGTCGCTGCTTGCGGGCAGGCGCGTCGCGCCGGGGGTGCGCCTGATCGTCGTGCCCGCGTCGCGCGAGATCTACCGGCAGGCGGCCGGCGAGGGGATCCTCGACGCGCTCTCGGCCGCCGGCGCGATCGTCGAGGGCCCCGGCTGCGGGCCGTGCTTCGGCGGCCACCTGGGGCTCCTGGCCCCCGGCGAGCGCTGCCTCGGCACCCACAACCGCAACTTCCAGGGAAGGATGGGCAGCCCGGACGCGGAGATCTACCTGGCCTCGCCGCTGACGGCCGCCGCCACCGCGATCGCCGGCGAGATCGCAGACCCCCGCGCTCTGCTCCGGGAGCTTGCCGCGAAGGAGGTGTCAGGATGAGCGTCCAGTTCCCCACCCTGCGCGGCAAGGTGTGGCTCCTCGGCGACAACATCTCCACCGACGTGCTGTCGCCCGGGCCGTACGTGCACGCGCCGAACCAAGAGCGCCTGCGACACGTGCTGGAGGCGGTCCGCCCCGACTTCGCCCCAAAGGTGCAGAGCGGCGATCTGGTCGTCGCCGGCCGCAACTTCGGCTGCGGTTCGAGCCGCGAGTCCGCGCCGCAGCACCTCAAGGACCTCGGGGTGGCGGCGGTGGTGGCGGAATCGTTCTCCCGCATCTTCGCGCGCAACGCCATCGCCATCGGGCTGCCCGTGCTGACCTGCGCGGGCGTGCGCCAGCGCGTGCGCGACCAGGAGGAGATCGCGGTGGACGTCGTCTTAGGAGCCGTGGTCCTCTCCGACGGCACGGCCCTCGCCGCCGAGCGGATCCCGCCCGAGATGCTGACGGTGCTCTCGAGCGGGGGCATCGTCCCGATGCTGCGCGCGATCGCGCAGGCGCACACCCACGGCGGAGGGACTTCTGAAGGGAGAGACGAGGATGGACTGGGACGCTGAGAAGGTTTCGCGGAGCGAGCTGGAGGACCGGAGCATCGAACTCTTCCGGGAGGCGGTGCGCCGCGTGAAGCGGACCATGCCGTTCTACCAGGAGCGCCTCAAGGACATCGACGCCGACCAGATCCGCACCATCGACGACATCGCGCAGGTACCGACGACGAACAAGGCGGACCTCCGCTCCCAGGCCTACCAGAGCGCCTTGGGCGTGCCGCTCAAGGACATCATGGAGCTCCACGCGTCTTCGGGGACGACGGGTTCCGCCGTCGTCACGGGCTACACGGCGAACGACCTGAAGCTCTGGCGCACGGCGATGAAGCGCGTGCTGTTGCGGGCCGGCGTGCACCGCGGCGACCTCGTGCACAACGCCTACGGCTACGGGCTCTTCACCGGCGGGCTCGGCTTCCACTACGCCGCGCTCGAGACGGGCGTGACCGTCCTGCCCATCTCCGGCGGCCAGACGCAGCGGCAGGTGACGATGCTGCGCGAGCTGCAGGCGACGGTGCTCACCTGCACACCTTCCTACGCCCAGCACATCTCCGAGGTCATGAAGCAGATGGGCATGACGAAGGAGGATCTGAACCTGCGGGTGGGCATCTTCGGCGCCGAGGCGTGGTCGCAGCAGATGTGCGACGAGATCGAGCGGGAGCTCGGCATCACCGCGCTCGACGTCTACGGCCTCGCCGAGATCATCGGCCCGGGTGTCGCGAGCGAGTGTGCGGAGGGCCACAAGGGCCTGCACGTCAGCGAGGACCTCTTCCACTTCGAAGTCATCGATCCCGAGACCGGAAAGCCGGTCCCGGACGGCACGCTGGGCGAGCTCGTGCTCACCTCGATCCGCCGCGAGGCCTCTCCGGTCGTGCGCTACCGCACCGGCGACATCACCCGCGTGATCCCCGGCAGTTGCGCCTGCGGAAGGACGACGCGCCGC
>DAHVRS010000087.1 GCA_027322375.1 Brachybacterium sp.
CAAGGTCTCCCTGTTCTACTCCTCGCCCACCGCGATCCGCGCGGCGATGAAGTGGGGCGAGGACATCCCCGCGAAGTACGACCTCAGCTCCCTGCGCCTGCTGGGCAGCGTGGGCGAGGCGATCAACCCCGAGGCATGGCGCTGGTACCACCGCGTGATCGGTGGCAGCCGCTGCCCGATCGTGGACACATGGTGGCAGACCGAGACCGGCTCGATCATGATCTCGCCGCTGCCCGGCATCACCGCGACCAAGCCCGGCTCCGCCCAGGCGGCGCTGCCCGGCATCAGCGCCGACGTCCTCAACGACGCCGGTGAGCCGGTCGCCGACGGCGAGAGCGGCTACCTGGTCCTGGACCAGCCGTGGCCGGGCATGCTGCGCGGCATCTGGGGTGACCCGGAGCGCTTCAAGGAGACCTACTGGTCGCGCTTCGAGGGCTTCTACTTCGCCGGCGACGGTGCGAAGCGCGACGAGGACGGTGACATCTGGCTGCTGGGCCGCGTGGACGACGTCATGAACGTCTCCGGCCACCGCCTGTCCACCATGGAGATCGAGTCCGCGCTCGTCGCCCACGACTGGGTCGCGGAGGCCGCGGTCGTCGGCGCTAGCGATGAGACCACCGGGCAGACCCCGGTCGCCTTCGTCATCCTGCGCGGCGGGAACGAGGACGCGATCGCGGAGATCGGCGGCGAGGAGAAGGTGCCCGAGCTGCTGCGCGCCCACGTCGGCAAGGAGATCGGTCCGATCGCGAAGCCGAAGCGGGTGCTGGTGGTCTCCGAGCTGCCCAAGACCCGCTCCGGCAAGATCATGCGCCGCCTGCTGCGCGATGTCGCCGAGAACCGCGAGGTCGGCGACACCCAGACCCTCGCCGACGCCTCGGTGATGGACCTCATCCAGCAGGGCATGCAGACGAAGGACTGACCTGCAGGAACCACACGGGGCGGGAGCCTGGCCGAGCGGCCGGGCTCCCGCCCCGTCGTGATGCTCGAGCGCTGTCAGCGGGTGACGGTGATGTCCCCGGCGGAGGAGATGAGCGAGAGGGTTCCCACGCTCCCGCCTTCGGCACCTTCCACCCCGGGATCGATCTGCGCCTCGCCGAGCTCGGTGCGCGCCTCGACCCGCCACAGCTCTGTCCCCGGCAGCTCGACGACCACATCGCCGAGGTCCGTCACTGCGCCGATGCGGCTGGTCGCATCGACGGGCATGCGCAGGTCGATGTCTCCGAGCTGAGAGGAGAGCTCGATCGCGGCGGGGCCGGGCGAGAGCAGCTCGACGTCGATCGAGCCCACCTCGGTGCGGACGCTGAGATCCTCCGTCGCCGTCACGGGCCCGAGGAGCACATCGCCCACCTCGGTGCTCGCGTGCAGGGCGGTGAAGTCGCCCGCGACGCTCAGGTCGCCCGTCCCGGAGGCCAGCTCGAGGTCGAGCACGTGCCCGATCGGCACGAGCACGAGCACATCCCGATCCCCGCCCGCGCCGGGAAGCAGCGAGAGATCATGCGGCTGGTCCACGCCGACGACAGGATGCTGGGGCCCGCCGGTGCGCCGCAGCTCCGCACGGACCCGCCCATCGGGGCCGACGGGGACGCTCGTGCCGCGCGCGACGAGGGAGAGAGTGACCTCGGAGACCGCGTCGGAGGGCAGGACGCGCACGTCCCCGGCGGCGACATCGAGGGAGAGGCTGCGCGGGGTGCCGAGGCCGAGTGTCGCCGGGACCTCGTCGAACTCGCGCAGCGACATCCAGCTCGCGACGCTCCCGGCCGTCAGCGCGAGCACCGCGATCAGGACGAGCGTCCCACCGAGCAGTGTCGTGAGCCGTCGCCAGCGTCGATCCTTCGCCGGTGCGGGGGAGAGACGCCGCGGAGGATCGTAGCGGGGCCCGTCGTGCAGGGCAATGGCGGACTGAGGCGCCTCGAACTGCGGGGGCTCTGGCCGCTGGGCGGTGGGTGCGCTCATGTGCGGTCCTCGGACTCGAGATAGCGCAGCACCGCCATGACGCGGCGGTTCTCCCCGTCCACGGGCGGGAGGTCGAGCTTCGTGAGCAGGGAGGAGATGTGCTTCTCGACACTGCCGGCGGAGACGAAGAGAGTGTCCGCGATCGCCTGGTTCGAACGGCCCTGCGCCATGAGCGAGAGCACCTCCCGCTCGCGCGGAGTGAGCCCCTCGAGGGTGCGACGGCGCCGGGAGCGGATGAAGATCTGCTGGACCACCTCGGGGTCCAGCCAGGTCCCGCCCGCGCCCACATCGGAGATCACGCCCAGGAAGTCCTCGACATCGGCGACCCGGTCCTTCAGCACGTAGCCGAGGCCGCGGGAGGAGTCGGCGATGAGGTCGGAGGCGTAGCGCTCCTCGACGTACTGGGAGAGGACCAGCAGCGCGACCTCCGGGTCCTGGCGGCGGATCAGCATTGCGGCCCTCACTCCCTCGTCGGTCCAGGTGGGCGGCATGCGCACATCGACCACGGCGAGGTCGGGCTTGTGCTCGGCGACGGCGGCGAGCAGTTCCTGCCCATCCCCGACCGCGGCGACCACCTCGTGGCCGGCGTCGGTGAGCAGGCGCTCCAGTCCCGCGCGCAGCAGTACGGCGTCGTCGGCGATCACGATCCTCATCGGGGGTCCTCCTCGGGGACGGGGTGCTCGGCCGGTGCCGGCGGGGTGGGGGAGTGGAGCGGGACAGGGGAGTGCCGCGGGACAGCAGCGGGACGCGGGGCGGCGGGGCGGGGTGGAGCGGCAGCGCGCTGGGATGACGAGGAGCCGTGCTCGCGCGGGATCAGGGCCGTGAGGACGGTGCCGCCACCGGGCCGGTCGCTGACGGTGAGCCGGCCACCGGTCGCGCGGACCCGGTCGCCGAGCCCGGCGAGGCCCGTGGAGATCCCGTCGCGGTGCACGCGGGCGCCGCCGCGGCCATCGTCCTCGACCTGCACTCGCAGCGTCTGCCCATCGTCGTGCACGTGGACCTCGGCGCGACGAGCGCCCGCGTGCTTGGCGATGTTCGTCAGCGCCTCGGCGACCACGAAGTACGCCACCGCCTCCCGTTCACGGTCCAGCGGCTGGGCGGCACCGGCGGCGAGGTCCACGTCGAGCCGCACGGGCACGCGGGAGCGGGCCGCGAGGGCGGAGAGCGCGGCGTCCAGGCCGCGGTCGGTGAGCACCGCGGGGTGGATGCCGCGGGCGAGCTGGCGCAGGTCGGTCATGATCGCCTTCGCCTCGGTGTGCGCCTCGAGCAGCAGCGCCTCGGCCCGGTCCGGGTCGGAGTGCACGGCGCCGCGCGCGATCCCGAGCGTCATCGCGAGGGTGACCAGGCGGGGCTGGACCCCGTCGTGGAGGTCCCGCTCGATCCGTGCCCGCTCCTGCGCGGCGGCGTCGACCGCGCCGCGACGACGCTCGGCGAGCTCGGCGACCTGCTCGCGCAGATCCTCCTCCGAGCCGGAGATCAGCAGGCGGGCGAGACCGCGGTCGGCGAGGGCGCCGAGCACGAGCGCTGTGGCGGCGAGGAGCACGCCCGCCATCCCCGTCACGCCGAGCGCCCACCGCGACAGCGTCAGCGGTCCCAGCTCGAGCGGCCCGTGCAGGAGCGCGACCTGCCAGGCGCTCCATCCCGCCCACAGCAGCGCCAGGGCAGTGAGGCAGAAGAGCCCGGCGACGAGGAGCACGAGATGGTGGTGGAGGATGCCGCGCCACAGCGCGCCGCTGCCGAGCTCGAACCAGCGGTCCTGCCACCAGCCCGCCGCGCCCGTGCGCACCGAGCGGCGCCTGGCCGGGATGATCACGTCCAGGCCGTGGATCGCGACCGCGCGGCGCCGCTCGAGCCGCACCGCACCCTGCATGAGCAGGAGCCAGGGCGCGAGGATCAGCAGCCCGGAGCCGAAGGCCGGCAGCGCGCTGAGCCCGGCGACGAACAGGCCGATGCTCAGCCAGAACCAGCTGAGGAACAGCACCCCGCCCACGAGCACGGTCGCGAGCGAGGCCGGGGAGAGGCGGCGCCGGGCCGGGGGACCGCTTTCCGCATGAGGAACCTGCATATCGGAAGCCTAGGGGGCGCATCTGCCGGGGCCCACCGTGCCCGCCCGCCGCAGGACCGGGGGAAAACCCCCGCACGAAGTCCGCCGGCACCCCGCCGTGCGCTCGCCGCCGTCCCGTTTCGCCCTGCCGCGTGCGGGAGGTCATATCCACGCCGCTCGTTCTCGCGTGCCGACGCGTCGCGCCCCTGACATGCGGTTCAATGGGAGACATGAGCAGCGACGCCTCCCGCCCCGACGAGTCCACCACCCCCGCCTCCTCCGAGGCCCCGCCCGCGCCGAGCACGGCAGACGGCGAGGACCGGGGCACCCTCCGCGACGTCGCGAACTCGCTAGGGATCTCCGGCGCGGTCGCCCTGCGCGCACTGCGCGGCTCCGACGAGATCAAGCCGCAGATGGTCGAGCGCGTGCGCGAGGCCGCTGAGCGCCTCCACTTCCCGCTCGAGGAGCTCAGCGAGGAGACCGAGCACCGCGGCGTGGTCGCCGTCCTCGTCAACACCATGCGCAACACCTGGATCTCGGACCTCGTCCGCGCGATCCGCATCGAGCTCACTGCTACCGGCCGCACCGCCGTCGTCGTCCCCACCCGCCAGCGCGTGCCCGAGTACCCGGTCGCCGCGGACATCGAGGCGATCGAGAACCTCGTCCACCTCGGCGTAGACGGCTTCCTCATGGTCTCCGACCTCGCGGACATGGACCACGTCCTCGAGGCGACCGGCAACCGGCCCTTCGTGGGCATCGGCTGCTCCCGCTCCTTCGCGGGCCGCTTCGACACGGTCCGCATCGACGACGAGGTGGGCCAGGGCCTGCTCGTCGACCACCTGGTGGGCCTCGGCCATCGCGAGATCGCTCACGTGGGCGGGGTAGGTGCGGAGGTCGCGCGCGAGCGGGCCGACGCCTTCCGTACCGCGATGGAGCGTCACGGCCTCGGCGACGTCGCCCGGGTCGAGCCCGGCGACTTCACCGAGCAGGTCGGGCAGACCGCCGGATCGATGCTCCTGCGCGGCAGCCGCGTCCCCACCGCCGTCACCTGCGCCAACGACGTCACCGCCGTGGGCGTGCTCTCCGCCGCGCGCGACGCCGGCTACTCGGTGCCCGAGGAGCTGGCCGTGGCCGGCTACGGCAACACCTCGCTCGCCTCCTCCGGCATCGCGGAGATGACCAGCGTGGACCCGAACTCCGACCGGCTCGGCGCACTCGCCGCCCAGCTCCTGGTCGAGCGGGTCTCCGGCGAGGAGGGCCCCACCCGCGACGTCGCCGTGGCGCCGTCGATCGTGGTGCGCCGCACCACCTCCGCCGGACCGCGCGCGGAGACCACCCGCCGCAAGCGGATCTCCGTCGACTGACCCCCGCTGACCGACCCCGCTGACGTCCCTTAGACCTTCCCGCCCT
>DAHVRS010000100.1 GCA_027322375.1 Brachybacterium sp.
CGACGACGACGAGGACGCGCTGGGCGGGATCATCGAGCGCACCAGCCCCGCCCGGATCGCCGCCCACGTCCGCGCGGTGCGCAGCGTGTACGCCTCCCCGGCGGCGCTCGAGTACGTGGTGCGCCTCGCGGAGGCGACCCGCTCTCACCCCGAGGTCACCCTCGGCGCCTCCCCGCGCGCGGCCGTGCACCTGGTCCGCGCCGCGAAGGCGAACGCCGTGCTCGAGGCCCGCACCTTCGTCACCCCGCAGGACGTCGCCGATGTGCTCATGCCGGTGTGGCGCCACCGCATGCACCTGACCCCGCAGGCCCTGTCCCGCGGGGCGAGCGCCGGAGACCTCCTGGACCAGGTGCTGCGCAGCACCCCGCAGTCGTGAGCCCGCGCCCCGGCACACGCCTTCGCCCCACCGGGCGGGGCATCGCCGTGGGCGTCGCCGGGATGGGCCTGTGGCTGCTGGGCGATCTGGCCCGGGTCACGCCAGCCCGCCAGCTCGCCGTCGCGCTGCTGCTCATGCTGCTCATCGGCGCGATCGGGATCGCGCTCAGCGCTGTCGGGCTCAGGCCACGGCGCCGGCTCGTGGATGACGCGGTGCCCGTCGGCGATCTCGCCCGCGTGATGATCTCGATGGAGCGCACCCCCTGGGTGACCGTGCTGCCGCTGGGACGCGGGATCGTGCGCGAGCACCTCCCGGACGAGCTCGGCGGCCAGGGGGACCTGCCGCTGGATGAGCGGATGCCGCATGTGCTGCGCGTCGGCCGGCGCGGCGCGCACGAGCTCGGCGTCTACTCGCTCATCGTCCGGGACGTGCTGGGCATGTTCCACCTGCGCCGCACCGTCGCCGACGGCCTGCGCCTGACCGGCCTGCCCGTCATCGGGGTGATGGACCCGGCCGCGGAGCGTGCCACCGGCATCACCCGCGAGGGCGCGCTGAACGCCGCCCCCGCCCCGGGCGTCGGCGAGATCGGCCCGATCGCCCGCCCCTACGCCGCTGGGGACGACATCCGCCGCATCCACTGGCGCGCGAGCGCCCGCACCGGCCGGCTCATGACCCGCGAGGACGAGCCCGCCGCCGGGCACAGCGCCGTCATCGTCCTGGACACCACCCGGCGCGAGAAATCCTCCGGCCAGGTCGAGGACGCTCTCGTCTCCCACGCCGCGACCATCCTCGACGCGCTGGGCCTGAACGGCTGGGAGGTGCGGATCGTCGATGCGGGCGGGGAGGAGATCACCCGCTCCGGGCAGCGGCGCGGCATCCCCGGTCCCTCACCGCTGGGCAGCGAGGCGGACGCCGTCGAGCTGCGCGCCTCGCTCCTCGCGCTCGCCGACGTCGACTTCCACGACGACGCCGCCGGCGGCGTCGGCCGCGATCACGCCGCCGGGCACACCGCGCTCGCGATCGCGCTCGGGCCCGACGACGGCGACCCCTTCTCCGGACTGGACCTGGACCGTTTCGCCGGCCGCGCCACCCACCGCACCGCGATCGCGCTGCGCCCCGCGCTCGACGAGGAGGAAGAGACCGGCGAGCGCCCGCCCGCGCGCCGCATCGGCCCGGCCGACGGGGACGACTTCGGGCACGCCCACGAGGAGCACGCCCGGCACCTCGAGGAGCTGCGCGAGGCCCGCACCCGCCACCGGCCCACCCGCTCGCGGCTCGGCACCTGGGAGCTCGTGCGCGGCACCACCGCCGACACCCTCACCGATCTGCTCACCGCGGATGAGGAGGCGAGGCCATGAGCCCCCTCGTGGGACGGCCCGCCCTCGAGGGCCCGCACCTCACCGGCCGTGCCCTGCTGCTGCTCGTTGCCGTGCTGCTCGCCTCCGCGCCCGCCGCACAGCTGCTCGCCGGCTCCTCCTGGCTGCTGCTCACTCTCACCGCCGCCGCGCCCGTGATCCTCGGCGGGCTCGTGCTGCGCCATGTGCTGCGACGCCGCCTCCTCGTCCCCCTCGCGCAGGCCGGGCTGATCCTCATGCTCGTGCTCGTGGTGGAGACGATGCAGGGCCTCGCCCCGTGGGGTGAGGGGCTCTTCGCCGTCGTCACCGCGCAGAGCGACATCGCCGTCCACGCCGGGAAGGAGCTCGCCGCGGGCCTCGCCCCGATGGCGCTCAGCGCCCCCGGGACCGTGCTCGTCGTCGCGCTGATCGCGGTGATGACGCTGGTGCTGGACATCATGTATCTCGACCTCGGCTGGCACACCCCCTCCGGCCTCGCGATCATGGCCGCGGTCCTGTTCCCCGCCCTCCAGCAGCCGGCCGGCGGTGCCTGGTGGATGGTCGCGGCGCCCGTGCTGGGCGGCGGGATGCTCCTGGCCACCCGCACCGTCCACCCCGACCCCCGCTACCTGCGCGGGGACCGCAGACCCCAGGCGGGCCCCGCCGCACATCCCGGCCGCGGCCTCGCCGTCACCGCGCTGTGCCTGCTGCTCGTCGCCGCCTTCACACCGGCGCTCGAACGGACCATGCCGCAGCTCGCCCCGACCCGGATCGCGCTGACGATGGACGTGCTGCAGCGCTGGCAGGACCCGGACGCCCCGCAGCCCGGCGCCGTGATGATCGACGACGATGTCTCCGTGCGCCGCAGCCTCCTGCAGCAGGACGGCGTGGAGGTGCTGCGCTACACCACCACCGCCGAGGAACCCTCCTACCTGCGCGTGCGCACCCTCAATCGCTTCAACGGCGAGACCTTCCGCGGCGATGCAGA
>DAHVRS010000062.1 GCA_027322375.1 Brachybacterium sp.
GAGGTCATCTTCCTCGCCGAGGCGTTCACGCGGCCGACGATGATGCACACCCTGGCGAAGGTCGGCTACCACCAGAGCTACACCTACTTCACCTGGCGCGAGACCGCCGAGGAGCTGCGCGAGTACCTCGAGGAGCTCGTCGAGGCGGCGCCCTACATGCGGCCCAGCTTCTGGCCCACCACCCACGACATCCTCACCCCGTTCATGAGCAGCGGCGGGCGTCGTGCCTTCGTGCTGCGCGCGATCCTCGCCGCGACCCTGGTCCCCACCTGGGGCATCTACTCCGGCTACGAGCTCGTCGAGGACGTGCCGCGGCCCGGGGCGCAGGAGCAGATCGACAACGAGAAGTACGAGTACAAGCCCCGCGACTACGCCGGTGCGCTCGAGCGCGGGGAGAGCCTCGAGCCGCTGCTGCGGCGCCTGAACCTCATCCGCCGCGCCCATCCCGCGCTGCAGACGCTGACCACCATCCGCTTCCACGAGGCTGAGGACGAGCAGGTGCTGGTCTTCTCCAAGCATCTCGACGCCGCCGCGACCGGGACCGGCAGCCCCGACACCGTGCTGGTGGTCTCCCTGACCCGTCACGACCGGGATGCGAGCACCTCGCTGCGACTGGACCTCGACGCGCTCGGCGTCGACGAGTCCTTCGAGGTCGAGGACCTGCTCACCGGCGAGCGGTACCGCTGGGGCAAGGAGCCCTACGTGATCCTGAGCGCGAGCGACCGGCCCGCGCACGTCCTGAGGATCGTCCACCCGGAGGAGAGCTGACATGACTGACATGACGGAGAGCATCGACCGTCCCGTCCCGGTGATGCCGCTCGGCGAGCACGAGCTCGGTGCGACCGCGACCGGCAGCTATCACGACCCGCACTCAGTCCTCGGAGCGCACGAGTACGAGGGCGCGGTCACGGTCCGCTCCCTGAAGCCCTTCGCGGCCGAGGTCGCGGTGCTGCTCGAGGACGGCACGACCCATCCGATGGAGCACGAGCACGACGGGATCTGGGTGTGCGCGCTGCCGCTCGCCGAGGTGCCCGCCCACCGGATCCGGGTCACCTGGACCGCGGGCGAGGACCCCGTGGATCTCGAGGAGCCCTACCGCTTCCTGCCCACCGTGGGCGAGCTCGACCTGCACCTGATCCGCGAGGGCCGGCACGAGGAGCTGTGGCGGGCGCTCGGCGCGCATGTGCGCACCCTCGACTCGGTGGCGGGGGCCTCCTTCACGGTGTGGGCACCGAACGCCCGCGCCGTCCAGGTGATCGGCGAGTTCAACGGCTGGGACGGACGAGGCCACTCCCTGCGCACCCTCGGCGACTCCGGGGTGTGGGAGCTGTTCGTGCCCGGCGCCGCCGACGGCGACACCTACAAGTTCCGGATCCTCGGGGCCGACGGGGTCTGGCGCGACAAGGCCGATCCGATGGCGCGCCGCGCCGAGGTGCCGCCCGCGACCGGCTCGATCATCACCACGAGCGACTTCGAGTGGAGCGATGAGCACTGGCTCGCGCGCCGCGCGGCGATGGACCCGCTCGCCTCCCGCATGTCGATCTACGAGGTGCATCTGGCCAGCTGGCGGCCGGGACTGGGGTACCGGGAGCTCGCGGAGGAGCTCACCGAGTACGTGCTCGAGATGGGCTTCACCCATGTGGAGTTCATGCCGGTGGCCGAGCATCCCTTCGGCGGTTCCTGGGGCTACCAGGTCACCGGCTACTACGCCCCGACCTCGCGGCTCGGCACGCCCGACGAGCTGCGCCACCTCATCGACACCCTCCACCGCGCCGGGATCGGAGTGATCGTGGACTGGGTGCCGGCGCACTTCCCGAAGGACGAGTGGGCGCTGGGCCGCTTCGACGGCACGCCGCTGTACGAGCACGCGGACCCGCGCCGCGGTGAGCACCCGGACTGGGGCACGTACATCTTCGACACCGGCCGCCATGAGGTGCGCAACTTCCTGGTCGCCAACGCCTGCTACTGGCTCGAGGAGTTCCACGTCGACGGGCTGCGCGTGGACGCGGTCGCCTCGATGCTCTACCGCGACTACTCGCGGGAGGAGGGGGAGTGGATCCCCAACCAGCACGGCGGGCGGGAGGACCTCGAGAACATCGCCTTCCTCCAGGAGACCAACGCGACGGCGTACAAGCGCGCCCCCGGCATCGTCATGATCGCCGAGGAGTCCACCTCGTTCCCCGGCGTCACCCGTCCCACCGATGCGGGCGGGCTCGGCTTCGGCTTCAAGTGGAACATGGGCTGGATGCACGACACACTGCAGTACATCGGCCAGGATCCGGTGCACCGCCGCTACCACCACGGCGACATGACCTTCTCGATGGTCTACCAGTACTCGGAGAACTTCGTGCTGCCGCTGAGCCACGACGAAGTCGTGCACGGCAAGGGCTCCCTGCTGCGCAAGGCACCGGGCGATGACTGGCAGCAGTCCGCGACGCTGCGCGCCTATCTCACCTACCAGTGGACCCATCCGGGCAAGCAGCTGGTGTTCATGGGGATCGAGTTCGCCCAGGGCACCGAGTGGTCGGAGCAGGCCGGGCTGCCGTGGTGGCTGCTGGAGTATCCGCTGCATCGCGGCGTGCAGCGGCTGGTGCGGGATCTGAACGCAGTCCAGGAGGAGTTCCCGGCGCTGTACGAGCGGGATCAGGATCCGGGCGGCTTCGAGTGGCTGCTGGGCGATGACGCGGAGCGCAACGTCCTCGCCTTCCTGCGCCGTGACGCGCAGGGCGATCCGGTAGCGGTGGTGCTGAACTTCTCCGCCGAGCCGTGGCAGGACCTGCGCCTGCCCCTGCCCGAGGGCGGAGAATGGCTCGAGGTGCTCAACACCGATGCCCCCGTCTACGGCGGCAGCGGGGTGGGGAACCTGGGACGCGTCCACGCCGAACAGCTCGGAGTGCACGGCCGGGAGCACTCGGTGCGCCTCGCGGTCCCGCCGCTGGGCGCCGTGGTGCTCGTCCCCGCCCGCCTCCGCGAGGGCTGAGCCTCAGCACGAGCCGAGCGGACGCAGACGCGCCCCGGGGCCGGAGTGTTCCGGCCCGGGGCGCGTGGTGTTTCTGTGCGCCGGGTCTGAGCGAGTCAGTACTGGGCGCGTCTGGTCAGAACAGCAGGTTCGCGAGGCGCTTGCGGGCCGGGGCGACGCGCGGATCCTCGGGGCCAGCGACCTCGAACAGGTCCAGCAGACGCGCGCGGACGGTGTCCTTGGTGTCCTGATCCGCGCCGCGCAGCAGATCCAGCAGGCGCCCGAAGGCGTCCTCGACGTGGCCGCCGAGCATGTCGAGGTCAGCGACCAGGAGCTGTGCGTTCAGATCGCCGGGGGCCTGCGCGGCGGCCTCGCGGGCGCCCGCGAGGTCCGCGCCCTGCGTGCGGCGCATGAGGGTGACGGTCGCGAGCCCAGCCTTCGCTTCGGCGTCGGCCGGTGCCTCGTTCAGCTGCTTCTCGTAAGCGGCGACGGCCGCATCGAGATCGCCGCGCTCGATCGCGGCATAGGCCTCCGCGATCAGCGGCGGCAGCGGCTCCTGGGCTGGGGCGGGGGCGCCCTCGGGCGCATCCGGCAGCTCCATGCCCTGCTGACGGGCGACGTCGAGCACCTGGGTGAGCAGTGCCTGGATCTCCTGCTCGGGCAGCACGGCCTCGACGATCGGCTGCAGCTGGCCCAGCAGGAGCAGCAGCAGGGTGGGCAGCTGCTGCACGCGCAGCGCGGCGGCGACGCGCTGCTCGACGTCGGCGTCGACGGTGGCGAGGCGGATCGCCCCGCCCTGCGCGTCCACGCCGCGACGCAGTGCCTCGAGGAACTGCGCGCCCTCGGGCACACGGGCGCTGGTGACCAGGAGCAGGGTCGGGATCTGCTGGGAATCCGCGATGAGCTGCTCGAGGCCCTGCTCCGTCACCGCGATCTCGTGCGGCGAGGGCGTGCCCGGCACAGCACCTCCGCCCGCGGCATCGCCGGCGGGCTGCTTGAGGGCGGCGAGGTCGATGACTCCGTATGGGTCGGTCACAAGGGGCTCCTTCGACGTGAGGGGACGGGCCCAGTCTAGGGAGCGGGCACCCGGCACAGTCTCAGGGGCGTGCCGGACGCCTCACGTCCAGGGACTCGCGTCCCCGAGACTCACTTCCCGGACACCTTGAGGACCGTCTGGGTCGCGCCGATCGGCTGGATCGCGCCACCGGCGTCCTTCGAGGGGATGTGCAGGGCCACGTGGGTGCCGTAGTTGCGGATGTACTCGGAGGTGAACTCCTTCTTCCCGATCACCTTCGTGTACGCGTTGTCCTCCTCGTAGCGCATGGTCGCACCATCCTTGATGGTGACCTTGCGGCGGGAGGTCAGGGTGCCCAGCACGAGCGCACCGCCATCGTCGGTGCGCAGGCCTAGCACCTCCTCCTCCTTGACCTCGTAGGTCTCGCGGATCGTCGCGGCCTCGTCCCACTCGACCCCGGCGTTCAGCGCCTTGCGCTCGGCCTGGATGTTCGCGTGGGCGGTGGTCTGGAAGGGGTTCTCGGCGAGGAGATCATCGGGGTCCGCGGAGTCGCCGTCGGTGAGGACCTTCGCGTAGAGGTCCATCGCCTCCTTCGGCGTCATGAGCAGCCCCTCGGTGTCCGGGCCCACGGGATCGGCGCCGACGAGCTCGTTGGCGACCATCGGCATCTCGACGCCCACGGCCTGCTGCGCCCAGCCCCAGGTGGTGTACGGGGAGCGGGCATCGGCCTGCTGGAGGGCCATGAAGTAGGGCACGCCGTCCTTCGCCGCGTCCTCGACGAGCACCACGGCGACGCGCGGGAACTCGGAGTCCACCGACGTCATCGGCACGATGATCGTCTCGCCGGGGACGTGCAGCTCGTCAGCCCACTCCTTGGCTTTCTTGATCATGGCGTAGGCGGACTTGCGGAAATCCGCCGCGGAACCCACCACGCGCGGCGCGAGCTTCTTCACGTCCTTGGCCTTGTCCGCCTCGGTGACGGCGGCGCTGATCGCGGGGATGATCTCGCTGAGCTGCTCGGCGGTCTGCACCGGAGTGGGCTCGGCGAGCTCCTTGCCGGTGGGCGGGGCCGGCGGCACCTCGGGCTCGGAGGCGCA
>DAHVRS010000128.1 GCA_027322375.1 Brachybacterium sp.
CGCCGCCTGCCGCAGCGTCGCCGCCGCCGGCGTCGGACGCGCCGGAGCCGGTGGTGCCCGAGTCGCCGGAGTCGGAGCCGCCGCACGCGGCGAGCATGGTGGTGGTGGCGGCGAGGCCGCTGAGGGCGAGGAAGCTCTTTCGACGGATCTGCACGTCTTCTCCTTTGAATCGTGGTCGTACGCGACCGGGGCAGGCGTGTGCCTGGTGCCGTCACTGTAGAACCGAACCGCCCAGATGTGCAAGAATACGCAAGAACTTGCAGATGACGATCCGGCAACGGCGATGACGCCGCGGGTCAGGAAGGGGGCGGCCTGATGGCACGGCTCATCGACATCGCCCGCGAAGCCGGGGTCAGCGAGGCCACGGTCTCCCGCGTCCTGAACGGCAAGACCGGGGTCAACGAGGCCACACGCACGGTGGTCCTCGACGTCGCCCGGCGCCTCGGCCGCTTCGTCGAGCCCTCCGCCGTGGGCCACGGTCCCGTGGTCGGGATGCTCGTGCCGGACCTCGACAACCAGGTCTTCGCCGCCTGGGCCGAGCGTCTCGAGGCCGAGCTCTTCGAGCGCGGCGCCTCCACGCTCGTGGGTATCCGTGCCCGCACCGTGGAACGCGAGCGAGAGATCTTGCAACGCTTCTTGCATGCCGGGGTCGCCGCGGTGATCGTCGTCTCCGGCCACCACGCGCAGCAGAACGCGCCGCTGGACCACTACCGCGAGGTGACCTCCGCCGGGATCCCGCTCGTCCTCGTCAACGGCGTGCAGCCGGGTCTCGACGCCGCCTTCGTCTCCACCGATGACGAGAACGCCGTGGACATCGTCCTCACCCACCTCCACGAGCTCGGCCACCGCCGCGTGGGCCTCGCCGTGGGCGATGAGCACACCTGGCCCGTGCGCGAGAAGTTGCGCGCCTTCGAGACCGGCACCGCCCGCTGGGGCGAGGGGGAGCAGCCGGTCGCCTTCACCGACTTCTCTTACGCCGGCGGTTACGAAGCGGCGCGCGAACTGCTGGACCGCGGCGTCACCGCGATCGTCTGCGGCTCGGACGTCATGGCCGTCGGCGCCTTCGAAGGAGTCCGCTCCCGCGGCCTCGAGGTCCCGCGCGACGTCTCGATCGTGGGCTACGACGACGTCTTCTGGGCCTCCCTCACCCACCCGGCGCTGACCACCGTCCGCCAGGCGGTCCCCTCGATGGCACGCGCCGCCGTGCGCACCGCGCTCAGCGGCGGGGAGGACAGCCGGCGCCCGGCCCGCACCGAGGTCGTCGTGCGCCCGCAGCTCATCGTGCGCGGCTCCACTGCAGCAGCACCCGATGGGGCCGCTAGCATGGAGCGGTGACCTCGACGAACTCCACTCGCACCAGTTACGACACCGCCCAGCAGCGCAGCGACAAGATCTGGGACCGGATCGCCACCGACCCCTCCGGCCTGCGCATGCTCACCGGCGACCGCCCCACCGGCGCCCTGCACATCGGCCACTACTTCGGCTCGCTGCGCAACCGGGTGCTGCTCCAGGACGCGGGCGTGGAGACGTGGCTGATCGTCGCGGACTACCAGGTCATCACCGACCGCGAGGTCATCGGCGACATCCAGGGTTCCGTGCGCGAGCTGCTGACCGACTATCTCGCCGCCGGGATCGACCCCGAGCGCTCCACGATCTTCACCCACTCCGCGGTGCCGGCGCTGAACCAGCTGCTGCTGCCGTTCCTCTCGCTGGTCACCCAGCCCGAGCTCGAGCGGAACCCCACCGTCAAGGCCGAGCTGCAGGCCGCCGGGAAGTCCGCGATGGGCGGGCTCATGCTCACCTATCCCGTGCATCAGGCCGCGGACATCCTCTTCTGCCACGGCAACCTCGTGCCCGTCGGCAAGGACCAGCTGCCCCACATCGAGCAGACCCGCGTCATCGCGCGGCGCTTCAACGAGCGCTACGCCGGCGGCGAGGCGTATTTCCCCGAGCCCGATGCGCTCCTGTCCGAGGCGCCGACGATCCTGGGCCTGGACGGCGAGCACAAGATGAGCAAGTCGCTGGGCAACACGGTCATGCTGAAGATGGACGAGGCCGAGACGCTCAAGAAGATCAAGAAGGCCAAGACCGACGCGGACCGGCAGATCACCTTTGATCCCGAGAACCGCCCCGAGGTCGCGAACCTGCTCACGATCGCCTCGCAGGCCACCGGGCGCGCCCCCGCTGAGATCGCCGAGGAGATCGGGGACCGCGGTGCTGGGACGTTGAAGATCTTCACCGCCGAGGCGCTGAACGCCCACCTCGCCCCGCTGCGCGCCCGCCGTGCCGAGCTCGAGCAGGACCCCGGCTACCTGATGCAGGTGCTGCGCGCCGGCAACGAGCGTGCGAACGCCGAGGCCGACGCGACTCTCCAGCGCGTCCGCGAGTTCATGGGGATGGTCTACTGACCTCAGCCCCGCCGTCTGAGGCACGAGCCCCGACCTTCCGTGCTGGAGGTCGGGGCTCGTGCCTGTGATCCCGTCCGCGCACTGGATGCCGCTGGACGTCCCGGGACATGGCCGCCCCTCCCCAGTTATGCTCACGCCAAGCAACACTTGGAGCCTGCGCGGTGCAGGCCCACGAGACCGAGGAGATGCTGCATGCCCGTCTACGAGAACGTTTCCGAGCTGGTGGGGCGCACCCCGCTGGTGAAGCTCAACCACCTCGGCGATGAGGTGCGAGCGACCGTGCTCGCGAAGCTCGAGTTCTACAACCCCGCCAACTCCGTCAAGGACCGCATCGGCGTGGCCATGATCGACGCGGCCGAGGAGTCCGGGCAGCTGAAGCCCGGCGGCACCATCGTCGAGGCGACCTCCGGCAACACCGGCATCGCGCTGGCGATGATCGGCGGCTCCCGCGGCTACAAGGTCATCCTCACGATGCCCGAGTCGATGTCCAAGGAGCGGCGCATGCTGCTGCGCGCCTACGGTGCGGAGCTCATCCTCACCGAGGCCGCCAAGGGCATGAAGGGCGCGGTCGAGAAGGCCGAGCAGATCGCCGAGGAGACCGGCGCCGTCCAGGTCCGCCAGTTCGACAACGAGGCCAACGTCGAGGTCCACCGCCGCACCACCGCCGAGGAGATCTGGGCGGACACCGAGGGCGCGGTCGACGCGGTCGTCGCCGGCATCGGCACCGGCGGCACGATCACCGGCGTCGGCCAGGTGCTCAAGGAGCGCAAGCCCGACGTGAAGATGTTCGCCGTCGAGCCCGAGGAGTCCCCGATCCTCACCGGCGGCAACCCCGGCCCGCACAAGATCCAGGGCCTCGGCGCGAACTTCGTCCCCAGCATCCTGGACCGCGAGATCTATGACGAGGTCCTCGACATCGACGGCGAGACCGCGATGGACCGCGCCCGCTCCGTGGCCCGCAGCGAGGGCCTGCTGGTGGGCATCTCCTCCGGTGCCGCGATCGAGGCCGCCGCCCGCGTCGGCGCGCGCGAGGAGTTCTCGGGGAAGACGATCGTGGTCGTCGTCCCGTCATTCGGTGAGCGCTACCTCTCCACCCCGATGTACGCGCAGTACGCGGACTGAGCCCCGCCCCACGACGAGGAAGGAGCACGACGTGCCCCGGAAACGTCTTGATGCAATGACCGATGCGGTGGCGGACACCGTGCTGGGCGTCGTCGCGACGGTCCGTGAGGACCTCGCGGCGGCGCACCGCCGCGACCCCGCCGCGACCGACGACCTCTCGATCCTGCTGACCTCGCCCGGTCTGCACGCGATCTGGACGCACCGGATCGCTCATCGGCTGTGGTCCCGCGGCGCGCGCCGCACCGCGCTCGTGCTCGCCCAGGGCGCGCGCTCGGTGACGGGCGTGGAGATCCACCCCGGTGCGCAGATCGGGAGACGGTTCTTCATCGACCACGGCATGGGCGTGGTCGTGGGGGAGACCGCCGAGGTGGGCGACGACGTCATGCTCTACCACGGCGTGACCCTCGGCGGCCGCTCGATGGAGCGGGTCAAGCGCCACCCCACCGTCGGCGACGGCGTGACGATCGGGGCGGGCGCGCGTGTGCTCGGCCCGATCCTGCTCGGGGACGGCGCTCAGGTCGGGGCGAACGCGGTGGTCGTCAAGGACGTGCCCGCCGGCGCCACCGCCGTCGGGATCCCCGCGACCGTGCGCCCCGCGCCCACGGTGCACGAGGACAACGTGGACCCCGCGATCTGGATCTGAGCACTCCAGCGCTCCCATGATCGCGCCCCGACGGCCGATGCACTCGGCCGACGAGCCGCGCGGTGGTTCTGCGGGCTGTTCTCAGCCGAAGGGGTCGAGGAAGGAGCTGCCGCCCACGTGGTGGAGGGTGCGCTCCCAGTCCGGCAGCACCTCGTGCGCGTCCTCCGCGATGACGTGATCGAAGAGGGTGCTCGCGCCGGGCGGCGGGTCGATGTCGATGAGGACCGTGGTCGCCCCGTGCGTGGCCGCGAGCGGTGCGAGCTGCGCGGCAGGGAAGACCACCCCGCTCGTGCCGACGGCGACGAACAGGTCCGCGCGCTGCGCGAGGCGCTGGGCGAGCACCAGCTCCGCCTCCGGCAGCTGCTCGTCGAAGAGCACCACATCGGGACGCGTCGGCGCCCCGCAGCGCGGGCATGCCGACGGCACGCCGTGGTCCTCGGGCGTCGCGCCGTCCCCGGGCTCCAGCAGCGCTCGCCAGGGGCAGCGGTCATCCAGGCAGCGGGCGCGCAGCGCCGTGCCGTGCAGCTCGGCGACGATCTCGCTGCCCGCGGCCTGATGGAGCCCGTCGATGTTCTGCGAGATGACGGGCGCGCCGAGGCGCGCGATCGCGCGGTGACCGGGCGTCGGCCCATGCTCGCGCGCGATCCGCGCCATCCGCCCCCACACGCGCCACAGCTGCGGCAGGGAGCCGGGCAGGCGATCGCCGTGCATCGCCTCCTCGACCTCGGGCTCGAGCGCCCACAGCCCCTCGGGGGCGCGGAAGGTGCCCAGGCCTGTGCGGGCGCTGATCCCCGACCCGGTGAGGAAGACGATCTCGCGATTCTCAGGACCGGGCCGGAAACGTGCCGCGTTCAGCACTGCCAGCTCACCACTCCTCGTGCTCGCGGGAGTCCCAGGCCTTGTGCTCGCCGAGGTCCAGCGAGGCGAGCAGCGCGCGGTCCGCGTCATCCAGCACCAGGTGGTCGAGCTCGGCGTTCTGGCGGCGACGCTCGGGGTTCGAGGAGCGGGGGATCGCGACGATGTCCTGGTCGCGGATCCAGCGCAGGGTCACCTGCGAGGTGGTCACGCCGTGCTTCTCGGCGACGCGGTGCAGCGCGAACTGCTCGCTGAGGCCCTCGCGGCCGCCCAGCGGCCCCCACGCCTCGGTGACGATGCCGTGCTCGCGGTGGAAGGCGAGCGCCTCCTGGCGGGGCAGGGCGGGGGAGAGCTGGATCTGGTTCACCTCGGGCCACACTCCGGTCGCGTCGAACAGCTCCTGCAGCTGCTCGGGGCGGAAGTTGGAGACACCGATGTGCGCGGTGAGCCCCTCCTCCTTGAGGTCGATGAGGGTGCGCCAGGTGTCCAGGGCGAGGCCCCGCGAGGGGTTCGGCCAGTGGATCAGCAGCAGCGCGACCGAGGGCAGGCCCAGGCGGCGCAGCGACTCGGTGAAGCCCAGGCGGGCGGCCTCGCGGCCCTGGTCGCCGCCGGCGATCTTCGTGGTCACGAGCACCTCGGCCGGGTCGATGCCGGAGCGGCGGATGCCCTCGCCCACGGCGGCCTCGTTGCCGTACTGGGCGGCGGTGTCCACGAGGCGGTAGCCCTCGCGCAGCGCCGCGGCGACCACCTCCGCGCCCTCCGGGCCCTTGGGGCTGCCGGTGCCGAGGCCCAGCAGCGGGAAGGGAGTGCCGTCGGCGAGGGTGGTGGTGGGGATGGTCAGCTCGGACACGGATCCTCCTGGATGGCAGGTGCGGGTCCTCCCAGCGTATCCACGGATCGGCGCCGTCTCCATCCCGGGGCTCTGTTAGCGTCGGCCGCGACGAGGACGTCGACCCCCGAGGAGGGCGCAGCATGAGCACGACCGGCACCAGGCGCGGGATGGGCGGCACGCCCGTCGAGAGCGCACGCACCGCGGTGGGGGTGCACGACGAGATCTCCCCGCTGCGCAGCGTGATCGTCCACCGTCCCGGACCCGAGCTCGAGCGCCTCACCCCGGACACCCGCAACCAGCTCCTCTTCGACGAGGTGCTCTGGCGGGACCGGGCCGAGGCCCAGCACGACGCCTTCTCCGCCCTGTTGCGCCGGGAGGGCGTCGAGGTGCTGCAGCTGCGGGACCTGCTCGTGGACCTCGTGCGCGATCGGGGGCTGCGTGCGCAGCTGCTGCGGCGGGCGATGGATCCGGCGGTGCTCGGCGACATCGCCGTGCAGGACCTGCAGGGCGGGCTCGCGGCGCTGGATGCTCCCGCGCTCGTGGACGTGCTCATCGGCGGCATCACCGTGGGTGAGCTGCGGGGCCTCGGCGTGGATCCGCGCTCGATCGCGCTGCAGCGGGTGGGGGAGGAGCACTTGGTGCTCGACCCGCTGCCCAACCACCTGTTCACCCGCGACCCCTCCGCCTGGATCGGGGACACCGTCTCCGTCAGCGCGATGGCGCATCCCGCGCGGCGTCGCGAGAGCCTGCACCTGGAGATGATCTACCGCCACCACCCGCGCTTCGCCGGCACGGGCGGGCCGCGGCGGATCCTCGGCCGGGACGGTGCGGGCGCCGCGACCGTCGAGGGCGGCGACGTCATGATGCTCTCCCCGCGCGTGGTCGCGGTCGGCCTGTCGGAGCGGACCAGCGCCGTGGGCGTCGAGCGCCTCGCCGCGGACCTCCTGGCCGACGGGGTGGTCGAGCGGGTCATCGCGATCGCCCTGCCGCACCGCCGCTCGATGATGCACCTGGACACCGTCACCACCGTCGTGGATGAGGAGTCGATGCTGCGCTACGGACCGCTCGAGGCGCTGGAGACCTTCGAGATCGAGCGCGCAGGGGACCGGCTCCTCTCCCGCGCCCGCCCCGCCGACGAGATGGACGAGGTCCTCGCCCGCGGGCTCGGGGTCCAGAAGCTGCGGGTCCTCACCCCGCCGCTGGACCCCTATGCGGCCGCGCGCGAGCAGTGGGACGACGGCTGCAACGTGCTCGCCCTCGCCCCGGGACGGGTCGTGACCTATGAGCGGGCGGCGGCGACGAACGACTACCTGCGCTCGCTGGGGATCGAGGTGCTCGAGTTCGACGGCGACGAGCTGGGTCGAGGCCGCGGCGGGCCGCGCTGCATGAGCTGCCCCGTCGCCCGCGGCTGACACGGGCGGGTGAGCTCAGCGGCGCGTCGGCGGGGGCGGGTCCTCGGCGGTCTGCAGCGGCTGCTCGAAGGCGGGCAGTGGCTCCCGCAGCGCGCGCTCCATCAGCAGCTGCTGGGCACCGAACTCCTCGAGGCCCTTGCGCACGGTGAAGCCGAGCTTGCGCAGCAGGGCGACGGAGCGCTTGTTGCGGGTCTGGCTGATCGCGATGACGTGCTCGTCCTCGAGCTCCTGCTGCGCCCAGTCCAGAAGCGCGATGCAGGACTCGGCCGCGAAACCGCGCCCGGTCCACTCCGGCAGCAGGGCGTAGGAGAGCTCGAGCTCGCCACGGTCGTAGTCCAGGGTGATCGAGCCGATCATCGTGTCGTCCTCGGCCAGCGCAAGCACCCAGCGTCCCCAGGTCAGGCCCAGCGGGGACAGCTCGAGCGCTTGCCGGGACGCGTAGTCCACCGCACCGCCGAGGTACTCCCGCGTGACCGGATCGGTCATCAGCCGGATCAGCGCCGCCCGATCACCGTCGCCGGGCTCTCGGATCACGAGCCGGGGGCTGCGGATCCTCACGGGCCACTGCGTGGTGCCTTCCTTCGTCACGCCCCCACCGTACTCGGTCCGCGCCCCTGTTCCCGGGGCCTCGGGCCCGGATCCCGCGCCGTCCAACCCCTTGGCAGACCCGATCCGGTCCCGTTCTCGCCAGGTGTGCGCCCGGTTCCCGCGCGTTGCCGCAAGGGTGCCGTGGACCACGTCGCGGGACGGTATGGTGACCCTGCGGCACGGCGCGGTGACGCAGAGGCTCATGCGCGCACGCGTGCCGGCGAGACGTGCCGACGAACCAGTCGAACCACCAAGGAGCACCATGGTCGAGCAGGACCTGCGCAGCACCACCCTCGAGGCGGTCCACGAGTCGCTCGGGGCGACCTTCACCGACTTCGCGGGCTGGAAGATGCCCGTTCGCTACGACTCCGATCTCGTCGAGCACCGTGCGGTGCGCGAGAGCGCGGGGCTGTTCGACCTCTCCCACATGGGCGAGATCCACCTGCGCGGCCCCGAGGCCGGCGCGGCCCTGGACTTCGCGCTCGCCGGGAAGCTCTCCACCGTAGCGGTGGGACGCGCGAAGTACTCCCTCCTGCTCAGCGAGGAGGGCGGCGTGATCGACGACATCATCGCGTACCGCCTGTCCGAGGAG
>DAHVRS010000153.1 GCA_027322375.1 Brachybacterium sp.
CCGAAGGTCTCCCGCATCTCGATCATCTGCTTGTCGATCGCCGATGCGGTGGTGTCGGTCAGGGTGGTGATCACGGTCGCCTCCAGGTACGCCCGTCACGGGCGAGCATCTCGTGCGCGGTGTCGGGGCCCCAGGTGCCCGGACGGTACGGCGCGGGGTCGAGGTTCTCTGCCCAGAACTCGGTGATGGGGTCGAGGATCTGCCAGGACAGCTCGACCTCCTTCTGGCGCGGGAACAGCGGCGGGTCGCCCAGCAGCATGTCGAGGATGAGGCGCTCGTAGGCCTCGGGCGACTCCTCGGTGAAGTTCATGCCGTAGGCGAAGTCCATCGTCACGTCCCGCACCTCCATCTGGGTGCCGGGGACCTTGGAGCCGAAGCGCATGGTCACGCCCTCGTCCGGCTGGACGCGGATGACGATCGCGTTCTGGCCGAGGTCCGCGGTGTCGGTGGAGCGGAACGGCAGGAACGGGGCGCGCTTGAAGACGACCGCGATCTCGGTGACGCGGCGCCCCAGGCGCTTGCCGGCGCGCAGGTAGAACGGCACGCCCGCCCAGCGGCGAGTCGCGATGTCCAGGCGCATCGCGGCGAAGGTCTCGGTGGTGGAGTCGGCGGGGATGCCGTCCTCCTCGAGATAGGGGCGCACCTCCTCGCCGCCCTGCCAGCCGCCCACGTACTGGCCGCGCGCGGTGTGCGCGGCGAGATCCTCGGGCAGCTCGACAGCGGCGAGCACCTTCTCCTTCTCGGCGCGCAGGTCCGAGGCGCGGAAGGAGACCGGCTCCTCCATCGCGGTGAGCGCGAGCAGCTGCAGGAGGTGGTTCTGGATGACGTCTCGGGCGGTGCCGATGCCGTCGTAGTAGCCGGCGCGCGAGCCGATGCCGATGTCCTCAGCCATCGTGATCTGCACGTGGTCGACGTAGCTCGCGTTCCAGATCGGCTCGAACATCTGGTTCGCGAAGCGCAGCGCGAGGATGTTCTGGACGGTCTCCTTGCCCAGGTAGTGGTCGATGCGGAACACGTCCTCGGGACGGAACGCCTTCTCCACCACGTCGTTGAGCTCGCGTGCGGAGGCGAGGTCGTGGCCGAAGGGCTTCTCGATGACGACGCGGCGCCAGGAGCCGTCCTGCGGGGTGTTCAGGCCCGATTCGGCCAGCTGACCGCATACCTGCGGGAAGGCGTCCGGCGGGATGGAGAGGTAGAAGGCGTGGTTGCCGCCGGTGCCACGGGTGCGATCCAGCTCGCCGACGACCTCGGTGAGGCGCTCGAAGGCGGCCTTGTCGTCGAAGGTGCCGGTGCCGAAGCGGAGCCCACCGCGCAGCTGCTCGAACACGGACTCGTCGAAGCCGGTGCGGCAGTGCTCGGAGACAGACTTCTTCACGTAGTCGGCGAAGTCGTCGTCGGACCAGTCGCGGCGTCCATAGCCGACGAGGCCGAAGCTCGGCGGCAGCAGGCCGCGGTGGGTGAGGTCGTAGATCGCCGGCAGGAGCTTCTTGCGGGCGAGGTCGCCGGTGACGCCGAACATCACCATTGAGCTGGGCCCGGCGATGAGGGGGAGACGGCGGTCCCGCGGATCGCGCAGCGGATTGGGCGCGTCCGGCCCGGTCAGGGCGGTGGGGGAGTCGGTCACGATCGTCCTTTCTGGAACAGGATCGCAGGAGCACGGCCCCGCACCGGGCGGGGCCGTGCTCCCGGAAGGTCAGGCGCGGGAGGCCTCGACGGAGGCGGAGACGGTCTCGAGCAGCTCGGCCCAGGCCTGCTCGAACTTCTCCACGCCCTCCTTCTCGAGGAGCGCGAAGACGTCGGCGAGGTCCACGCCCGCCTCGGCGACACGCTCGAGGGTGGCCGCCGCGGAGACCGCGGTCTCGGCGTTCAGCGATTCGGTGATCTCGCCGTGCTCGGCGACGGCTTCGAGGGTCTTCTCCGGCATGGTGTTCACGCTCGGGTCGGCGACCAGCTGGTCGACGTAGAGGGTGTCGGAGTACTCGGGGTTCTTCACACCGGTGGAGGCCCAGAGCGGGCGCTGCACGTTCGCGCCCTTCGCGGCGAGGGCGTTCCAGCGGTCCGAGGAGAAGGCCTCGAGGTACTTGCCGAAGGCGGCCTGGGCGTTGGCGACGCCGGCGGTGCCGCGCAGCGCGAGGGCCTCGCCGCCGATCTCCTCGAGCCGCTTGTCGATCTCGGTGTCGACGCGGGAGACGAAGAAGGAGGCGACGGAGTGAATCGTGGAGAGGTCCACGCCGTTCTTCGCGGCCTGCTCCAGTCCCGTGAGGTAGGCGTCCATGACGCCCTCGTAGCGCTCCACGGAGAAGATCAGGGTGACGTTGACGCTGATGCCCGCGGCGGTGGCCGCGGTGATCGCGGGCAGTCCGGCCTTCGTAGCAGGGATCTTGATCATCACGTTCTCGCGGCCCACGACCTCGAAGAGGTGCTCGGCCTGCGCGATGGTCTTCTCGGTCTCGTGGGCGAGGCGGGGGTCCACCTCGATGCTGACCCGGCCGTCGAAGCCCTTGGAGGCGGCGTAGGCGTCGGCGAAGAGATCCGCGGCGTTGCGCACGTCATCGGTGGTGAGCACCTCGATGACCTGGTCGACGTCCTTGCCCTCGCCCGCGAGGCGGGCGATGTCGGCGTCGTACTCGTCGGAGCCGGAGATCGCGGCCTGGAAGATCGAGGGGTTCGTGGTGACGCCCACGATGTTGCGGGTCGCGATGAGGTCGGCGAGGTTGCCGGTCAGCAGGCGCTTGCGCGAGAGGTCGTCGAGCCAGATGGAGACTCCGGCGTCGGAGAGGGCCTGGGTGCGGGTGTTCTGGGTCATGACGTTCCTTCCGGGCGGTGAGCGCCCTGGGTCGAACTGCTGTCATCCGGGTCAACGTGCGCCGGTCCATGCGGACTCCCGCATGTGGCGCGAGGAACGCGCTGGTGGGA
>DAHVRS010000168.1 GCA_027322375.1 Brachybacterium sp.
CTGTTCGCGCAGGTCGGCAGGGAGCTCCTCGGAGCGCTGCGGGGACAGCAGGGTCGGGATCAGCCCGGCGAGGCGGGCGGAGTCCGTGAGCTCGCCGTCCGGATCCCCGGGCAGCGCGGCCGGTGCGATCTGTCCGATCGCCTCGAGCGCCTCGCTGCGCTGCTGCTCCCCGTCGGGCGCCCACAGCGCGGGCTGGAGCTGGATCGTGGTGGTGCCGGCGACGCCCGCGTCCTCCAGGAGGGTCCCGATCCGCTCGACGCCCGGCCGGGTGGAGTCGCCCTCGGTGAGGACCGCGACCTGATCGCCCTGGAGCGTCCCGGCCACCAGCTCGGGCCCTAGCTCGTTGATGAACCCGGCGAGCTGGTCGTTGCGGGCGGTGAGGTCCTCGGACTCGCCTCGGAGCTGCTCCTTCTCGGTGCGCAGCTGCTCGACCTGCCCCGCGAGCTGGTCGCCGAGGTTCTCGCGCAGCGGACCGGCGCCGAGCACGATGCCGACGGCGAGCGCGAGGAACACGGAGATCAGCGAGACGAGGTGGTAGCGGAAATCGATCACAGGGCGGGCCCCTCCTACGCCCCGGTGGCCCGGGGCGAGAACAGCATGGTGAACCAGGACAGGATCTCATCGAGGCGCGCACCGAGGATCTGGACCATGGTCTGGCCCCCGGGTGTCGCCCACAGCGCGACCGCGAGCGCGGCGAGACCGGCCAGCGCGAGCAGCGCCAGCTGGAAGGTGGAGATCCTCTGACGGTACAGGCGCGAGACGCCCTTGGCGTCGACGAGCTTGGAGCCGATGCGCAGGCGGGTGAGGAAGGTGGAGCTCATGCCGGCCCGGCCCTTGTCGAGGAACTCCTCGAGGGTGCCGTGGGTGCCGACAGCGACGATGACGGAGGCGCCCTTCTCGTCCGCGAGCAGCATCGCGATGTCCTCGCTGGTGCCGGAGGCGGGGAAGGAGATCGCTTCCTTATCGAGGCCCAGCGCGGCCAGGCGCTCCATGCCGGGGGCGCGGCCGTCGCGATAGGCGTGCACGACGAGCTCGGAGCCGCTGCGCAGAGCGCGGTCGGAGACGGAGTCCATGTCACCGATGATCATGTCGGGGTGGAAGCCGGCCTCGAGGACCGCGTCGGCGCCGCCGTCCACGCCGATGATGACGGGACGGTTCTCGCGCAGGAAGGGTCGCAGCGTGGCGAGGTCCTCCTTGTAGTGGTAGCCGCGCACGACGATCAGCACCGGCCGGCCGTCCATGCGGGTGCGCACATCGGGGGCGCCGATCCCGTCCAGCAGCAGATCCCGCTCCCGGAGCATGTACTCCATCGTGTTCTCGGCGAAGAGCTCAAGCTGCTCGCTCAGCCCCTCCCGCGCGGTCTCGAGGGAGGCGGTGATCGCGGCGTCGTCCTGTACGGTGCCGCGCGCGATGACGCTCTCGCCCAGCAGCACGTCCCCGCCGCGCACCTGGATGGCCTGTCCGTCTCGCACGTTCTCGAACACGTCCGGGCCCAGCGAGTCCACGAGCACGATCCCAGCGTCCACGAGGATGCGCGGCCCGGCGTTGGGGTACCGGCCCGAGGTGGAAGCGGCGACGTTCAGGACGGCGGCGGGGCGGCGCTCCACGAGCGCCTCCGCGGCGACGCGGTCGATGTCCTCGTGGTCGATGATCGCGATCTCACCGGGCAGGAGCCGCTTGGTGAGGTCCTTGGTGCGCTTGCCGAGCCGGGCGAAGCCGTCCGCGCGCGGCGCCGCGCTCATCGCCCCGTCCCGGAGGCGGTGGCGCTGCCGGTCGCCTGGGGGTCCGTGCGGCGCGCCTCGTCCAGCAGTTCCTCGGCATGCGCGAGCGCGAGATCGGAGCCGGCATCGCCGGCGAGCATGCGGGCGAGCTCCCTGATCCGCTCTGCTCGGTCCAGGTGCACGACGGTCGAGGACGTGGAGCCGCCCTCGGAGGACTTCACGATCTGCAGATGGGTCGAGGCGTGTGCGGCGACCTGCGGCAGGTGCGTGACGACGATGACCTGGGCGTGACGGGCGAGGCGCGCGAGGCGCTGGCCGACAGCGAGCGCGGCCCGGCCACCGATCCCGGCGTCGATCTCGTCGAACACGAAGACGGGGGCGGCGCTGCGGTCATTGCGGGAGGAGGACAGCGCCACCTCGAGGGCGAGCATGACACGGGAGAGCTCACCGCCGGAGGCGGCCTGGGAGACGGGCAGGTGCTCGGCGCCGGGGTGCGGGGCGAGCAGGATCGCGACCGCGTCCCGGCCGGTGGGCCGGTGGGTCTGTGCGGAGACGTCCACGCGGATGTCCGCATCGGGCATCTCGAGGTGGCGCAGCTCCTCCTGGACCGCGGTGGAGAGCTCCTTCGCGGCGGCGGTCCGGGCAGCGGTCAGGGCATCCGCGAGCTCGTCGAGGGTCTCCTCGCAGCGGGCGAGCGCGCGGGCGGTCTCCTCCCGCTCCTGGGCGGCGCCCTCGAAGCGGTCGAGGTCCACGGCGGCGGTGCGGGAGGCTTCGAGCAGGGCGGTGATGTCCTCGGCGGGGCCGTCGGGGCCGGGGAGCATGGTGCCGAGGTCGCGGACCAGGACGGTGAGCTCGTGGAGGCGCTCGTTCGCCTCCTGGATCCGGCCCGGGGAGGCGTCGATCTCCTCGGCGTAGCGGGAGGTCTCCGCGGCGATGTCGGACAGCTCGATGCACAGCGCATCCAAGCGCTCGACGAGCGGGGCGAGGGTCGCATCGGTGCGGGCGGCGCGGCCCAGAGACTCCGAGGCGATCGCGAGGAGGGACGCGGCGGCGGGGCCGTCGTCGTCGCCGACCATGGCGAGCGCGGCCTGCCCGGCGGCGCCGCGCAGCTCCTCCGCGTTGCCGAGCCGTTCGATCTCGGCGCGCAGCGCCTCGTCCTCGTCCTGCTGGGGGTCGGCCTGCTCGAGCCGTTCGAGGGCTTCGCGCAGTGCGGTGCCGCGACGGTCCCGTTCGGCGAGCAGCGCATCGAGCTCGGCGAGGCGCTCAGTGAGGGCGGAGCGCTCCCGCCACAGCTCGCGGTGCTGCTGCAGGGGCCCTGCGACCTCCGCCTCGGCGAAGCGGTCCAGCGCTTCGCGCTGCGCCTCGGGGTCCCGCAAGCGCTGCTGATCGGACTGGCCGTGGACGGTCACAGCGGTGCCGACGAGCCGAGCGAGGGTCCCGATCGGCACCGGCACTCCCCCGATCTGGGCGCGGGAGCGGCCATCGCGGGTGACGCGGCGGACCACGAGCACCTCGCCGTCCTCCTCCTCCGCGCCGAGCTCGTCGAGGGAGTCTGCGAGCTCGGTGTGGCCGGCGAGGGCGAGGGTCCCGTCCACGGTGCTGGCACCGCTGGAGGTACGGCCGCGGTCCAGGCGCCCGCCGAGCAGCATGGTCAGCCCGGTGACGATCATGGTCTTGCCGGCGCCGGTCTCACCGGTCAGCACGGTGAAGCCGGGACCGAACTCCAGCATGGCGTCGTCGATCACGCCGATGCTGCGGATGCGCAGCGTGGACAGCACAGGAGCCTCCTGCTCTCAGCGGGTGCGGGGGCCGCGCCCCCGCCATCCCACGACGGGCAGCTGGAACTTCTCCACGAGACGATCGGCGAAGGGAGTCGGCGCGAGGCGCGCCAGGCGCACCGACTGCGGGGAGAGGCGCGCCTCGATGCGCATTCCCGCAGTGATGTCCGCGCCGCGGCGTCCATCGAGGGTGAGGATGCCGTCCTCGCGGTTGTCGAGCGTCATCTCGACCGCGGCCTCGGAGGAGCGACCCAGCACGAGAGGCCGCGCGAACAGGGCATGGGCGGCCAGCGGGATGAGCATCATCGCGTCGACCTCGGGCCAGATCACGGGCCCGCCCGCGCTGAACGCGTAGGCGGTGGAGCCGGTGGAGGTGGACAGCAGGACGCCGTCGGCCCCGAAGGAGGAGACGGGCCGGCCGTCGATCTCGATCGCGACGTTGATCATCTTCTGCCTGTCGGCCTTCTCGAGCGAGGCCTCGTTCAGCGCCCAGTGGCGGGCGAGGACCTCATCCTCCGCATCGAGCACGGTGACATCGAGGGTGGAGCGCTTCTCGACGTCGTAGTCGCCGTCCAGCAGGCGGGACACGGTGATGGAGAGGTCCTCGACCTCGCTCTCGGCGAGGAAGCCGACGTGGCCGAGGTTCACGCCGTGCACGGGGATGTCCGCCTCGCGCACTGATTCGAGCGCGCGCAGGATCGTGCCATCGCCGCCGAGGACGATGCCGAGCTCCACGGTGTCCGCGACGGTGATCGCGTCCAGGACATCGACCCCGCCGTTGGTCAGGAAGGTCACCAGTCGCGGCGGTGCCATGTCCACGGGCAGGGCGAGGATCTCGTCCACCTGGTCGCTGAGCACCACGCCGCGCACATTGCGCAGGCGCAGCTCCTCGAGGACGGCGAGCATGGCGCGCAGTGCGGCGTGGCGGCCGGTGTGCACGTAGAGGAGGAAGCGTCGCATGCCGGTCAGTCCTCCTCCTCGGTCTGCTGGTCCCGGCGTCGCCGGGGACCGTCCCCTCGCACGGCCGACACGATCATGTCACAGGCCTCTGCATCCAGTCCGGCCACCGCGCCGTGTCGGTGCAGGTGGAGGAAGTACTCACGGTTGCCGTCCTGGCCGGGCAGGGCGCTAGGGCCCACGCCCTCCAGACGCAGCCCGGCCTCTGCGGCGCTGTCCGCGACGGCCTGCACGGCCTGCTCCCGGGCGCGCGGGTCGGCGACCACGCCGGTGCGAGGCAGCGCCTCTCGCCCCACTTCGAACTGGGGTTTCACCATGAGCAGCAGCTGGCCGCCGTCCCGGACCACGCCTGCGAGGGCGGGTATGACAGTGCGCAGCGAGATGAAGGACAGATCGGCGACGAGCAGGTCGACGGGCGCGCCGATGAGCTCGGGCGTGAGGTCGCGCACGCTGGTGCCGTCGTGCACCTCGACCCGCGGGTCCTCCCGCACGTGCGCGACGAGCTGGTCGTGGCCGATGTCGACCGCGAGCACGTGCGCTGCCCCACGGCGGAGCAGCACATCGGTGAACCCTCCCGTGGAGGCACCGGCGTCCAGGCAGCACAGCCCGGCAGGGTCCAGGCCCAGGGTGTCCAGTGCGCCGGCGAGCTTG
The DNA here is from genome assembly GCA_027322375.1 of Brachybacterium sp. Taxonomy (GTDB): domain Bacteria; phylum Actinomycetota; class Actinomycetes; order Actinomycetales; family Dermabacteraceae; genus Brachybacterium. The sequence goes on from DAHVRS010000168.1 coordinate 5,108, forward strand.
TGCGCGGCGCGGGAGGCGAACTCGACCCCGTCCGGCACCTCGACCACCTCGAGCCGTGCTCCGGGCGGGACGGGCAGGGACGGCTTCGAGGCGGGGCGCCCGTCCAGGCGCGCCCGCCCCTCCTCGATGATGCGCCGTGCATGGGTGCGGGAGCGAGCGAGCCCGGCCGCGGCCAGCGCCACGTCGAGACGGTCCCCGCTCACCGCGCCGCGGAGTCCTGCACGGTGGAGCCGACGGCGTCGCCGTTCTCATCGCGCAGCGTGCCCTGCCAGGCGCTCTCCGGGCTGTGCCGGTGGAGCAGGGCGAGCAGCGCGGTCATGAGGCGCGAGTCGCTGAGCTCGCCGTGGACGGTGATGTCCCCTTCGGCCCATTCGGCACGCACGTCGCCGCAGCGGGCGGTGGCGCCGTCGACCGCGGCGAGCGGGAACGGCTTCGTGATCCCGGCGAGGTCGGGCGCGGCGAAGGTGGGCCGTCGGATCGGCTCTGCCCGCAGCGCCGCCTCGAGGTCATCCACCCCGGTGAGGACCAGCAGGGAGTCCATGCCGGCGCGGACCGCTCCCTCGATGTCGGTGTCCAGGCGGTCGCCGACGATCAGGGGGCGGCGTGCGTTGTTCTCGCGCGCGGCGACCTCGAACATGCCCGGCTCTGGCTTGCCCGCCACCTCGGGCTCGACGCCCGTCGCGTGCCGCAGCGCGGCGACGAGAGAGCCGTTGCCCGGGGCGAGCCCGCGCTCGGTGGGGAGGGTCGCGTCGATGTTGGTGGCCATCCACAGCGCGCCGCGACGGATCGCGTACGCGCCCTCAGCCAGGCGCGCCCAGCCGAGGTCCGGGGACCAGCCCTGCACGACCGCGGCGACGTCCTCCTGGTCGGTCTCGACCGGGGTGAGGCCGACCTCCTGGATCTGCGCAGCGAGGCTCGGCCCGCCGACGACGAGGAC
>DAHVRS010000169.1 GCA_027322375.1 Brachybacterium sp.
CCCTGACCGTCGACGAGGAGGGCCGCCATCCGGGCGAGGACGGCTTCGACGCCGGTTCCCGCACGGTCCACGGCTTCAGCGCCCACCCCGACCGCAGCGCGATCCTCGGTCCATTCCTCGCCGGACTCGGCGGGCGCTGGCAGGACTCCCGGGGCCGCCTCTCGATCGCTTCCGCGGAGGGCGTCGCCTCCGTGCAGTACCTCGCCGATCTCGCCGCAGCGCATCTCGCGCCCGCCGCCTCCGAGACCGTCGAGGATCCGCAGCTCTGCCGCGACCTGTTCGTCGCGGGGAAGCTGGGCCTGCTCCAGACCGGCACCTACGATCTGCACGTCCTCGCCGAGAAGATCGACGGCAAGTTCCCCTGGCGCATCCAGGAGGTCGTCGCGGGACCGGAGGGGACGCGCCCGCTGGTCCACGCGATCGCCGCGGTGGGCGTGGACCCTGACGATGACGACCGCGAGAAGGCGATCGGCGAGCTGCTGCGCTGGATCGGCGGGAGCGACGGCCAGCGACCGCTCGCGGAGAACCGTCTGGGCATCCCCGCCCACGAGGACCTCCGCCGCTCCTGGGAGAAGAGCTGGGAGTCGGAGGGGGTGGATCTGTCCGACCTGCCGGTGCCCGAGGACGTCGCCCTGCCTGAGCACGGGGACCGCTCCGCGATCGCGACCGCGACCGCCCTGCCGATCATCGCCGAGGTGTTCCTCGGCGAGGCCGAGGCCAGTGAGGCCGTGCCCCGCGCCCAGCAGGAAGCCCGCGACGCCCGCGGCTGACAGGTGCTCGCTGTCCTCAGGCGCTCGCGGGGGTGCGGATCATGCCCTCCTGGGTCACGGTCGCCACGAGATCCCCGGACCGGTCGAAGACCTGCCCGTGGGTGAGGCCGCGACCGCCCGAAGCGGAGGGGGAGCGCTGCACGTACAGCAGCCACTCATCGGCCCGCACATGCTTGTGCCACCAGATCGCGTGGTTGATCGTAGCGAGCTTCAGTCCGGGCGTCATCCAGCTCAGCCCCTGCCGGCGCAGGATCGGCTCGAAGGGCGTGTAGTCGGAGGCGAAGGCAAGGATCGCATCGTGCAGCAGCGGCTCCGAGCCGACGGGCGCAAGGGTCCGCATCCACACCATCTGGGTGCCCTCCTCGCGCGCGTCCTCGCCCGCCGCGCCCGGATCGGGCCGCAGGTAGATCGGATCAGTGACGTGGCGGATGTCGATCGGGCGCTGCGTGGCCCAGTAGCGCGCGGTGGGATGGTCGATCCCGGCGAGCGCCTCCGCCGTCGTCGGCAGCCCCTCGGGATCCGGCGCCTCGGGCGCCCGCTCGGAGTGCTCGAGCCCGCCCTGCTCCTTCTGGAAGGAGGCGGTCATCGCGAGGATGGTGCGCTCGCCGCCGTCGGCGTCGTCGGCCGGCTGGTTCGCGAGCACGCGACGCACCGAGAAGGAACCGCCGTCGCGCAGCGCATCGACCTGGAAGCGGATCGGGTGCGCGGGATCGCCGGGAGCGAGGAAGTAGGAGTACATCGAGTGGATCCGACGGTCCTCTGCGACCGTGCGGCCCACCGCCATCAGCGACTGACCCATCACCTGACCGCCGAACACGTGCCCGCCCGGCTGCGGGGAGGACTCCCCGCGGTACGCGGCGACGGTGGCGGGGGTGGAGAACTCGCCGTAGGGCGCGTCCTGCTCGAGATCCAGCAGCTCCACGAGGGAGGCGACGATCTCCGAGGGGTCAGTGGACGAGAAGGTCATGGCCTGAAGCGTACTGGTCATGGGCCTACGATGGCGCTCATGGCCTCGCGAAACCCCCTGGATGCACTCGATCTCACGTCCGCCCCCGACGGCCCGCTGGACCTCCCCGAGGGCCCGCTCGACGTGCCCGTCGCGGTGCGGTGGACGGACCTGGATGCCTACGGCCACGTGAACAATGCCGCGATGCTGCGCCTGCTGGAGGAGGCCCGCATCGCGGCGTTCTGGCAGCCGCCGGCCGAGCAGCTCGACCTCGGCGCTGTCCCACCGCCTGCGGAGCTGCCGCTGTCCGGGGCGGGCTCCGCGCTGAGCTCCGTGCTCGCCTCGCAGCGGATCGAGTACGCCCGCCAGCTCGGCCATCGCCGTGACGTGGTGGTGGTGCGGCTGTGGCTCTCCCGGATCGGCGGGGCGAGCCTGACCGTGGACTATCTCGTCCTCACCCGCGATGATCCGGAGGGCGCGGCGCCCTATGCGCGGGCCCGCACCGTCGTGGTGATGGTCGATGCGGCAACCGGCGCCCCGGTGCGGCTCGAGCCCGCGGTGCGCGAGCGGCTCGCCCGCTTCACCGGGGAGTCGCTGCGCTTCCGCGACTGAGCGGCGGGGCAGACAGCCCGACCGACGGGGTCCGCGCCCTGTCAGTGCAGGTGGCAGTTCAATCCAGGTGCCCGGGGATCTCACGGCCCGCGGCGGGTGCTTCGCCGCCGTCGACCGTGTTGATCAGCGAGTGCGCGGCCCGCTCGAGGTAGTCCCACAGGGTCTGCTCGTGCAGCGGTGCGAGCTCAAGCTCGTCCAGCGCCACCCGCATGTGGTGCAACCACGCATCGCGTGCGGAGGGGGAGACGGGGAAGACGGCGTGGCGGATCCGCAGGCGCGGGTGGCCGCGCTCGGCGCTGTAGGTGCGCGGACCGCCCCAGTACTGCTCGAGGAAGGTGGTCAGGCGGTGACGGGCCCCGGTGAGGTCCTCCTCGGGGTACATCGGCCGCAGCTCGGGATCCTCGGCGACGCCCTCGTAGAAGCGGTCCACAAGCTTCACGAAGGTCTCATGGCCGCCCACGGCCTCGTAGAAGCTCTGCTGGCCGAGGGCCTCGGGGGTGGTGTTCATTCTCGGGTCCGTCTCTCTGGGGTCGAAGGTGGGGGAGCAGCCGCCGGGAGATGCGCCGCGGCGGCGCAGACGTCAACGGTTCGCGGCCTCGACGAAGCGGGGCATCGCGAAGGGGATGTCCTTCGCGGCGAAGCCGGCGCGGATGCGGGCGCGCAGCTCGCGCTCCACGCCCCACTGCCGCCCGGGCGGGGTCTGCACGGTGATACGGCGCTGGTAGCGGTTGCCGTCCACGGCGAGGATGCCGGTGACGGCGGGGGCGGCGAGGATCTCGTCGGACCAGGCGGGGTCCTTGGCGAGGTCGGCGCAGACCTCCTCGACCACGCGGGTGACGAGCTCGTCGTCGGCCTCGGCGGCGATGTCGAGGACCACCACGGCGGTGGAGAAGCCGCGGGCGTAGTTCCCCACCCGGATGATCTCGCCGTTGCGCACTGTCCACAGCACCCCGTCGATGCCGCGCACCTGGGTGGCGCGCAGGTTGATCGACTCGACGGTGCCCTCGGCGTACTCGATGTCCACCCAGTCACCGACCGCGACGATGTCCTCGAAGAGCATCACGACGCCCGCGACGACGTCCTTGATGATCGTCTGCGCGCCGATGCCGGCGGCGAGGCCCACCACGCCGAGGCTCGCGATGACCGGGGCGATGTTCACGCCGATCTCGGAGAGGATCATCATGAACGCGACCGACCAGATCAGCGCCCGGGCCACGTTCCGGGCGACGTTCGAGAGGGTCTCCGCGCGCTGCTCCCGACGCACCTGCGCGGCGCGCTGCGCGCGCGGGTCGCGCTTGATGACGGTGCCCGCCACGGTGGACAGGCGCGATCCGGACTGCACCATCGTGCGGAAGAAGCGCCGCAGCAGCCAGCCGGCCAGGACGCTGAGGACGGCGGCG
>DAHVRS010000008.1 GCA_027322375.1 Brachybacterium sp.
CCGCAGCACAATGGAAAGGTCGAGCGCTACCAGAGAATCCTGGCCGAGGAACTGCTCTATGCCCGAAATTTCAACAGCGAGGAGGACCGCTCGTCCGCGATCTCTGTCTGGAACATCCACTACAACTACCACCGCCGGCACAGCGGCGCAGGGGGCTGGCCACCAGCATCTCGAGTCCGGGAGGGTGTCACTAACGTCCAGCCCTCATACATCTAGGCGCTCGCCCGCGGCCGCCCCGAAGCGGGCCTCATTCGTTGACGGCGTCGGCCACCTGGATGTCGAACTCGACGTCGCCGCCGTCGACGCTCGTCACGGTGACGGTGACGTCGATCGTCTGGCCGCCGTCGCTGAGCACGCAGGTCATCTCGGCGCCCTCCTCGGCCGGGAGGTCCTCGGGGCAGGAGATCTCCTCGGGGGTCTGCCCCACGAGCTCCGTGAGCTTGTCGCTGACCTGGGTCTCGACCTCGTCGGCGGGCACCGAGGCGGGGCCCAGCATGCCGCAGCCCGCGAGTGCGGCGCCGGCGGTCACGAGGACGAGCGAGCGGGAGAGGATGCGGTGTCGAGCGGTCATGGGAGCCTCCGTCGGCAGAATCGGGCAGGTGCGATGCCTCCATGCTCCCAGGAGGCGGGCGGCGGGTCGATGGGGAGGAGTCCCCATGAGGTGCTGCCAGGGATAGGCTCGCGGCACACGGACCGCACGCGCGACGGAGCGCGGGCGAGGGAGGTGGCACGCCGATGGATGTCGCAGGGAATGTCGCACTCGTGACCGGGGGCGCCTCGGGCCTGGGGCGCGCGACCGGGGAGGCACTGGCCGCGGCCGGCGCCCACGTGGTGCTCGTGGACCTGCCGGGCTCAGACGGCGAGGTCGTCGCCGAGCGGCTCGGCGGCGGGGCGCGCTTCGTCGCGGCCGACGTGACCGACGAAGCGCAGGTGCGGGAGGCCGTGGAGCTCGCTGTATCGCTCGGTCCGCTGCGAGTGGTCGTCAGCTGCGCCGGGATCGTGCAGGCGAAGCGGCTGGTGGGTCGCGACGGACTGATGCCGCTGGCGGGCTTCGAGCAGGTGGTGCGCGTGAACCTGCTGGGCACGGTGACGGTGATGGGCGTCGCCGCCGAGGCGATGCAGTCGGTGCCGCAGCTGGGCGAGGAGCGCGGGGTCGTCGTGAACACGGCGTCGGTGGCCGCCTTCGACGGGCAGATCGGGCAGACGGCCTATGCGGCCTCCAAGGGCGCCGTCGCCTCGCTCACGCTGCCCGCCGCCCGGGAGCTCGCCGCCTCGAGGATCCGGGTGATGGCGATCGCGCCGGGCACCTTCGAGACGCCGATGATGGCGGGGCTGTCCGAGGAGGTGCGCGACTCCCTCGCGGCGCAGGTCCCGCATCCGAGCCGGCTGGGCCGGCCCGCGGAGTACGCGGCGCTGGTGCGGCACATCGTGGAGAACCCGATGCTCAACGGCGAGGTGATCCGTCTCGACGGGGCGATCAGGATGGGTCCGCGATGAGCGGAGGGGAGCTGGTGCTGACCGCACAGCACGAGCATGTCCGTGTGCTGACGCTGCACCGCCCAGAGGCGCTGAACGCGGTCGACGACGCCCTCGCCACCGCGCTCGGCGACGCGGTCGCGGAGGCCGAGGCGGATCCGGCGACGCGGGTGATCGTGCTGACCGGGGCAGGCCGGGCGTTCTGCGCCGGGATGGACCTCAAGGCCTTCGCCCGCGGGGAGAGCGCCCACTCCCGCACCCGGCCCGAGCGGGGTTTCGCGGGGATCGTGGGGCATCTGGTCTCCGTGCCGGTGATCGCGGCGGTGAACGGTCCGGCCGTCGGACTCGGGGCGGAGCTGGTGCTCGCGAGCGACCTGGCGCTGATCGACCCGGCGGCGCATCTGGCGCTGCCCGAGGTGCGTCGCGGGCTGATCGCGGTGGCGGGCGGGGCGATGCGCCTCCCGCAGCAGGTGCCGCCCAAGCTCGCGCTCGAGAAGCTGCTGACCGGGGACCGGATTTCGCCGCAGGAGGCCCTGGAATGGGGGCTGGTCAACTCCGTGAGCGCGCCCGGTGCGGTGCTCGAGGAGGCGCTCGCGCTGGCGGAGCGGATCGCCGCGAACGCGCCGCTCGCGGTGCGGGCCACGAAGGATCTCGTGCACTCGACGGTGCACGAGGACAGCTGGGGGCGGCCGGCGTGGCGGCGGATCCGGGAGGCCCAGCAGCGCGTGTTCTCGAGCGAGGATGCCGCCGAGGGCGCGGCGGCCTTCGCCGAGAAGCGGGAGCCGCGGTGGGAGGGGCGGTGAGCCCGCTGCGCGGCAGGGCGCAGGACCGTGGGCTGGACCCCGCCGTCGCACTCCCCTATGCTTGAATCGTCAATCATCCTAGCGGGGAGCGCAGTCAGATGAGCATCGATCCTGGATCCATCACCTTCGGCCTGGACACCTTCGGGGACGTCACCGTGGACGGCGCGGGAGATCCCGTCGCGCCGGCGCAGGTGATCCGCGACATCGTCGCCCAGGGCGAGCTCGCCGATCAGGTCGGCATCGACCACTTCTCGATCGGCGAGCATCACCGGCCCGACTTCGCGGTCAGCGCGCCGGACATGGTGCTCGCCTCGCTCGCGCAGCGCACCGCACGGATCACGCTGGGGACCGCCGTGATCGTGCTCAGCTCCGACGACCCGCTGCGGGTGGTCGAGCGCTTCTCCACGCTCGACGCGCTCTCGCAGGGCCGGGCCGAGCTCACCGTGGGCCGAGGCTCCTTCACCGAGTCCTTCCCGCTGTTCGGCTTCGCGATGCAGGACTACGAGACCCTCTTCGAGGAGAAGCTCGACCTGCTGGTGACGGCGCTCTCCGGCGAGCCGATCACCTGGTCCGGCACCACCCGCGCGCCGCTGAAGGAGCAGTCGCTGCACCCCGCGCTGGAGCGGGAGCTGCCCACCTGGGTCGCCGTCGGCGGGAGCCCGAACTCGGTGATCCGCACCGCCCGCCACGGACTGCCGCTGATGCTCGCGATCATCGGCGGGCCCGCGCAGCGCTTCGCGCCCTACGTCGACCTCTTCCACGAGGCGACCGCGAAGCTCGGCGGGCAGCGCCGCCCCGTCGGTGTCCACTCCCCCGGGCACGTCGCCGCGACCGACGCCGCCGCGCGCGAGCAGCTCGCCCCGCACTGGATCCACAACCGCAACGAGATCGGGCGCGAGCGCGGCTGGGGCCCCTCGGGGATCGGGGAGTTCCACGCGGAGGCGGACCACGGCGCACTGTACGTCGGCTCCCCGGAGACCGTCGCGCAGAAGATCGCGCGGACGATCACCTCGCTCGGCATCGACCGCTTCGACCTGAAGTACGCCAGCGGCCCCATGCCGCACGAGCAGCTGATGGAGTCGATCCGCCTCTACGGCACCGAGGTGATCCCGCGGGTGCGGGAGCTGCTCGCCGAGGGGTGAGCACAGTCGCGAACTCCGCCGTGCGGCATCATGGGGCGGTGTCCACGACCGTTCTTCGCACCCTGACCGCCGATGAGGCGCGTGCGGCGCGCCGCACGCACGAGGAGCGGGCCGATGCGCTCACCGCTGCGCACCGGGAGCGGAAGCTTCGCGGGGAGAAGCATGCGGTGGAGGACTTCCTGTTCACCTACTACCCGTTCTCCCCCGCGCGCCTGCGGCGCTGGCACCCGGGCTGGCGCGCCGGCTACGCGGCGGTTGCGGATCTCGGTGCCGACGGGATGCCGGTCATCGCAGATGTCGACGAGGCCGGGCACCGCTCCTGGTACGTCGACTCCCCCAGCGCTGACGGCGAGCTCCTGCGGCGCGCCGACGTGCAGCGCTATGTCACCGAGCGCGCCGATGCCCTCTCCTTCATGAGGCGGCTGCTGCGCGCCTCGACCCTCACCCGGCGCCGGCCCGAGTTCGGCTGCTTCGGCCTGCATGAGTGGGCGATGGTGCACGGGCTGCGCGAAGGGCAGCAGCGGCACGAGGACCTGCCGCTGCGGCTCACGCAGGCAGAGACCGACGCCGTGGTGGAGCGGGAGAACCTGATCTGCTCGCACCTGGACGCGTTCCGCTTCTTCACCCCCACGGCTGCGCCGAGGAATGCCTTCGAACCCACGCGCGCCTCTCAGGTGCAGAACGACAACCCGGCCTGCCTGCACGTAGGGATGGATCTGTACAAGTGGGCGATGAAGCTGACCCCACTGGTGTCCTCCACGCTCGCGCTGGACTGCTTCGAGCATGCCCGCGGGACCCGGGTGCTGGACATGGAGGCGAGCCCGTACGACGTGCGGCCGCTGGGCTACGGGGTGGTCCCGATCGAGACCCCGCAGGGGAAGGCGGAGTACGTGCGGCGCCAGCGGGCCCTGGCCGCGCGGGCCGATGAACTGCGCGAGCGGCTCCTCGCAGAGCTCGAGGGGCTCCCCCTGCACGGAGAGCCCCTCGGCGGATGAGTGCGGCGGGTCAGCCAGCGGCCTGCTCGTAGGCGGCCTGGGCGTCGGCGCCGTAGTACGGGCCGTACATCACGTTCTTCTGGCCGGTGTAGCCGAAGCTGTTCACGGAGTTCTGCGCACCGTCATCGAGGAACCAGGGACCGCCGGAGGAACCGCCGGTCATGTCGCAGGAGATGCCCTGGGAGAGGGTGCCGCCGAGGGTGTCATCGCTCGCCGTGCCCGCGCAGGACTCGAGCGACTGGCCGTCGAAGGGGGCTGCGGCCGGATAGCCGTAGGCGGTGTAGTGCGCGCCGCGCTCGCGGTTGAAGGCGATCGAGGTGGTGCCCACG
>DAHVRS010000180.1 GCA_027322375.1 Brachybacterium sp.
CGAGCAGCGCGTTGGGGTTACGCGCGATCAGAGCGGTCTCGTGGCCCGGGAGGGACAGGTGGTAGGGGGTCTCGCCGTGCCCGTACAGGACGGCGGGCACGCGGCCCTCGGTGCGCAGGCGGCGCGAGGCGCCCTTGCCGAAGTCCTCGCGCAGCTCGACGTTCAGCTTCTCAGCCATGGAGTGTGCTCCTCGTGGGTGCGGTGGCTCGACGATGAGCGACGCACGGGGCACAAGGAGGGCAGGCCTCCTGGGGATCCGCACCGCGTCGATCACGGAGGAGCCGGAGGCCCTCCCTCGCCGAAGTGACGCGCAGAGACTAGCACGCAGCAGTCGGCGCGTCTCCAGCCCGGGCCCGGGACGTGAGCGGCGCCGCACGGCGCGGGGACGACGGCGCGGGCTGCGCCCGTGGGACCCTCCCACCAGTCCGTTCCCGAAGCCGCTCCCCCGACCCCGCCTCCCTCCCCTGAACACTCCCACCGGGACCTACGTCCCTGCAGGTCAAAGGCCGAAAGTCGTGACCTTGGTCCCCGATTCGAGGGCCCGCACCGCCCTAATCTGTTCTTGTCAGATCGACACCACGAGATCCGATCCCCGGATCCTCCTCGAAAGGCAGAACCGTGAGCGCCTTCGCTGTCACCCCCGCCGCCGCCACCCCCACCGGCCGCATCCCCGCCACCGCGGAGCGGGCCCGTCACTTCCAGCCCGCGGTCACCGCTGCGGCGCCCGCACGATGGGGCTTCACCCTGCTGGGCATCGCCCGGCTGATGGTCGGCTTCACCTTCCTGTGGGCCTTCCTCGACAAGATGTTCGGCCTCGGCTTCGCGACTCCTGCCGAGTACGCCTGGCTCCGGGGCGGGTCCCCGACGGCCGGCTTCCTCGGCGGCTCGATCGAGGGCGGCAACCCCTTCGCCGGGGTGTGGAGCTTCTTCCTGTCGATCAACCCGATCACCGATGTGCTGTTCATGCTGGGCCTGCTCGGTGTGGGTGTCGCGTTCATGCTCGGGATCGGCACCCGGGTCGCGGCGGTCTCCGCCGCCGCGATGTACACGCTGATGTACCTCGCCGCGTTCCCGATGTCCACCAACCCGCTCTACGACACGCACCTGCTGCTCGCTGTCGCGGTCCTCGCGATGGCCGGGCTCGCCGCTGGTGACCACGTCGGCCTCGGCCGGCAGTGGGCGCGGCTCGTCGGCAAGTGGAAGTTCCTGCTCTGAGACTCGTGCCCGCCTGATGCACCGGTCTCGCCGGACGCGCTGCGGCCCCCGTCCCTCTTCGGAGGGGCGGGGGCCGCAGTCATTCACGTCCGCCCGGCGGGACGTCCATCGGGCGCGAAGCTCTCAGCCGATCTCTCAGCCGACCTCGCCGTCGAAGATGCTCGTGACGGAGCCGTCGTCGAAGACAGCGCGGATCGCGCGGGCGAGCAGCGGGGCGATCGACAGCTGGGTGAGGCGGTCGAACTGCTTCTCCGGCGGGACCGGGAGGGTGTTGGTGCAGATGACCTCGCGCACCGCGCTGTTCTGGAGACGCTCGGTCGCCGGGTCCGACAGGATCGGGTGGGTGGTCGCGATGACCACGGAGGCCGCACCGTTCGCCGCGAGCGCATCGGCCGCCTGGACGATCGTGCCGGCGGTGTCGATCATGTCGTCGACGAGGATGCAGGTCTTCCCCTCGACGTCACCGATCACGCGCTTGGCGACAGCCTGGTTGGGGCGCGTGATGTCGCGGGTCTTGTGGATGAAGGCGAGGTTCACGCCGCCCAGGTGCTTCGCCCACTGCTCGGCGACGCGGATGCGGCCCGCGTCGGGCGAGACCACGGCGATGTCCTCGTGGCCGTACTGGCGCTGGACGTAGTCGGCGAGGATCGGCATCGCCATGAGGTGGTCCACCGGCCGCTCGAAGTAGCCCTGGACCTGAGGGGCGTGGAGATCCACCGAGATGAGGCGATCCACACCGGCGGTCTCATAGAGGTCCGCCATGAGGCGGGCGGAGATCGGCTCGCGGCCGCGGTGCTTCTTGTCCTGGCGGGCGTAGGGGAAGCTCGGCGCGATCGCGGTGATGCGCTTGGCGGAGGCTCGCTTGAGCGCGTCGATCATGATGAGGTGCTCCATCACCCACGTGTTGATCGGCGCGGGGTGGGACTGCAGCACGAAGACATCGGTGCCGCGCACGGACTCGCCGTAGCGGACGTAGATCTCGCCGTTGGCGAAGTCCCAGGCATCCATCGGCAGGACCTCGACGCCGAGCTCGGCGGCGACCTCCTGGGCGAGCACCGGGTGCGCGCGTCCTGACGCCAGGACCAGTCGCTTCTCCCCCGTGGTGACGATTCCGCTCATCGCTGCCCGTTCTCCTCAGTGCTCTCGGCGCCATGCTGTGCAGTCTCGCCGGCGGCGGACCGGTCCTCGGAGGCGAGGGCGGCGCGTGCCGCGTCCTCGGAGGCGGTCCCGGCCCGTCGGCGCATTGTCCATCCTTCCACGTTCCGCTGGGCGACGGCGCTCACTCCGAGAGCTCCCGCCGGCACATCCTTGCGGACCGTGGTCCCGGCGCCGGTGGCCGCGCCGTCGCCGATCGTGACGGGGGCGACGAGCACGTTGTCGGCGCCCACGCGCACGTGCTTGCCGATGGTGGTGCGGTGCTTCTGGACGCCGTCGTAGTTCGCGACGATCGTGCCGGCGCCGACGTTCGTGCCCTCGCCCACGGTCGCATCTCCCACGTAGCTGAGGTGCGGGATCTTCCCGCCCTCGCCGATCACGGCGTTCTTGGTCTCGACGAAGCCGCCGATCTTGCCCTTCGCGCCGAGGTCGGTGCCCGCACGCAGGTAGGAGAAGGGGCCGACGGTCGCGCCTGCGCCGACGACGGCGAGCAGCGCGTGGGAGCGGACCACCTCGGCGCCCGCGCCCACCTCGGTGTCGCGCAGGGTGGTGTCCGGGCCGATCACGGCCTCCTCCCCGATGTCGGTCGCGCCGTGCAGCTGCACGCCGGGGAGGATCTTCGCGTCCTGGCCGATGGAGACGTCGGCGTCGATCCAGGTGGTGGCGGGGTCGACGATCGTGACACCCGCGCGCATGTGCCGTTCGAGGGTGCGGCGGTTCATCTCGGCGCCGAGCTGGGCGAGCTGGACGCGGTCATTGACGCCTTCGACCATCATCACGTCCTCGGTGACGACGGCCCGCACGGAGCGGCCGTCGGAGCGCGCGATGGAGAGGACGTCGGTGAGGTACATCTCGCCCTGCGCGTTGTCTGTCGTGATGCGGCCGAGCGCGTCGCGGAGCACGGCGATGTCGAAGGCGTAGATGCCGGAGTTGATCTCGTCGATCGCACGCTGGGCCTCGTCGGCGTCCTTGTGCTCGACGATGCCGTGGACCTCGGTGCCGTCCTCGCTGCGCAGGATGCGGCCGTAGCCGGTGGGGTCCGGGACCCGGGCGCTGAGGACGGTGACGGCGGCGCCGGACTCCTCGTGGGAGGCGACCAGCTCGCGCAGGGTCTCCGCCTCCAGCAGCGGCACATCGCCATAGGTGACCAGGACCGTGCCCGCCGCGGCGGTCACCTTCTCGAGACCGCACTGGACGGCGCGGCCGGTGCCGGGGATCTCGTCCTGGTCCGCGACGATCACCTCGGAGGCATGCTCGGCGAGGTGCTCGGCGACGCGCTCGCGCTCATGGCGCAGGACGACCACCAGCTCCGACGGGCCGGTGCCCTCGGCGGCGGTCAGCGCATGCACGAGCAGGGAGCGGCCCCCGATCTCGTGGAGCACCTTCGGGGTGCGGGACTTCATGCGCGTCCCGGCCCCAGCGGCCAGGACGATCACGGCGGCGGGGGAAGGGGTCTCAGTGGTCTCCACGTCGGCTGCTCCTCGGGATCGACGGGTGGGTCGTGCCGCAGCGCCATCACGCGCTGAGCGTTCCGCCATCAGGACTCGAACCTGAAACATCAGAACCAAAATCTGAGGTGTTGCCGATTACACCATGGCGGACCACGACCGCTGGGTCGGCGCGGGGCCGACCCCGGGGACCGTGCCCGAGGGCCGGTCCGACGGGCGCCGGCGAAGTCCCCGGCGCCGCGGGCGCGGCCCGATCCTACCGTCAGGGCGAGAGGGTGGAGGGCTCGTCCGCCACGGGCGCGCAGGCCAGGGGCGGAGAGGGTGAGCTGCGTCCCTGCGGGGCGCCGCTCACGCCCTGTCCGTCGGCCGCCTGGCCCCTTCGCCGGCCCGTCGTGCTGGGACGCGCGTGCCCGTGCGGCTGGGGCGCGCGTACCCGTGTGGGAGACTCGCGAGCATGGCGGAGAAGGCAGTGACCAGGGGTCGAGCGGCACGCATGTCGGGCAGGGAGCGTCGAGAGCAGCTCGTGGCGGTGGGGCGCCGCGTCTTCGCCGAGAAGGGCTTCGACATGACCACGGTCGAGGAGATCGCGGCCCGGGCGAAGGTGTCCAAGCCGATCGTCTACGAGCACTTCGGCGGCAAGGAGGGGCTGTACGCGGTGGTCGTGGACCGGGAGGTCTCCACCCTGCTCTCCGCCCTCGAGCACTCCCTCGCCGAGCAGCGCGCCCATCCGCGGGTGCTCATGGAGCGGGCGGCGCTGGCGTTCCTCTCCTACATCGACGAGAACGAGGACGGCTTCCGGATCCTGGTGCGGGACTCTCCCGTCAGCCGTTCCGTGGGCACCTTCTCCTCCCTGCTGACCGATGTCGCGCACCGGGTCGAGGAGATCCTCGCCGCACAGCTGTCCCTGCACTCCTACCCGGCCCGCGACGCGACGATCTACGCGCAGATGCTGGTGGGCATGGTCGCGTACACGGGCCAGTGGTGGCTCGAAACGCGCAAGCCGTCCAAGGAGGTCGTCGCCGCGCGCATGGTGAACCTCTCCTGGTACGGGCTCGGCGCGCTGCAGAAGAAGCCCGGTCTGCGCGGGGTCGCAGGAGACTGAGGCACTCGCGGCCTCGGCGGGACAGATCACTCTCGCAGGCCACGCCCCGCCTGCGGCACCTAGACTCGGCCCATGCCCACCACGCCCGAGGACCCCGCCGTGCCCCGCCACGACGAGGTCGATCGCATCGTCGCGGGCTGGCGACGCGCCCGTCCCGACCTGGACGTGACCCCGCTGGCCGTGTTCTCGCGCATCTCGCGCCTCTCGCGCTATCTCGAGGTCGCCCGCCGCTCCGCGTTCACCGACGCCGGCCTCGAGGGCTGGGAGTTCGACATGCTCTCCGCCCTTCGCCGCAGCGGCGATGACGCGCTGTCGCCGGGGGCGCTCATGCACGAGACCCTCGTGACCAGCGGCACCATGACCACGCGCATCGACAAGCTGGTCGCTCGCGGGCTCGTGAGCAAGAACCGCAGCCCGCACGACGGCCGTGCGGTGGAGGTGCGACTGCGCAGCGAGGGCGTGGCCCGCGTGGATGCGGCGATGGAGCGCCTGCTGGAGGCGGAGCGGGAGCTGCTCGACCCGCTCCCTCCCGATGGACAGTCCGCGCTGGCGAACACGCTGCGCGCCCTGCTGCTCACCTTCGAGACGGAGACGCCGCTCGAGCGGTGAGGGTGCGGGCGCCGCCCCTCCTGCCAGCGCTGTCCCGTGGCTGGCGCCCTCATCTGCCGGCGCCGCCCCCTCCCTTCGACGTTTCCACTCCCCCTGAGGACTTCACTGATGGCTCATCTGCTCGGCACGAACTCGCTCCACGTCGCACTGCCCGATCGCGTGCTGCTGGAGGAGGTGACCGTCGGCATCGACGAGGGCGACCGGATCGGTGTCGTCGGCCGCAACGGCGACGGCAAGTCGACCCTGCTGCGCCTGCTCGCCCGGCTCCAGGAGCCGGACGCGGGCCGGGTCACGGTGCGCGGCGGCGTGCGCGTGGGCGTGCTCGCCCAGCAGGATGAGGCGACTGCCGGGGCGTCGGTCCGCGACCGTGTCCTCGGGGACCGCGAGGAGTACGAGTGGGCATCGGATCCGCGGATCCGGGATGTGCTCGCGGGCCTGCTCGGCGGGATCGGTCTGGACGCGCAGCTCGAGGATCTCTCCGGCGGGCAGCTGCGCCGCGTCCACCTCGCCGAGCTGCTGGTGGGCGACTGGGACGTGCTGCTGCTGGACGAGCCGACGAACCACCTCGATGTCGAGGGGATCGCCTGGCTCGCCGAGCATCTCCGCCGGCGCTGGAATCCGAAAGACGGCGGCCTTGTAATGATCACCCACGACCGCTGGTTCCTCGACGCAGTCTGCACCCGCATGTGGGAGATACACGACGGAATCGTCG
>DAHVRS010000227.1 GCA_027322375.1 Brachybacterium sp.
CAACTACGTCGCCACCACGCCCGGCGCAGTGTTCGCGTTGCCGCTGCGCGCCTTCTTCACCTTCGTGGTCCCGGCGACGCTCGTCGCCTACGCCCCCACCCTCGCGCTGCTGGGCCTGCCCGGCCCGGCCCTGGTCCCGGCCTGGGCGGGCTGGCTCGGCCTGCCCGCCGCGGCCGCGGCCTGGGCGCTGGCGTTCCTGCTCTGGCGCGCAGGGATCCGACGCTACACAGGAGCCGGTGGATGAGCACTCCGCAGCCCGAGAACAGCAAGCACCCCGAGAACACTCCGTCGGCCGCACAGGAGCCGCCGGCGGCCGACGACACGAACGCGCCCGCGCCGGAGCACCCGTCGGCCGACGGACGAACGCCCGCGGTGGTGCTCGAGCACCTGCGCCGCGACTATGTGGTGCGCACCCGCGCTGACGGCGAGCGCCGACGCCGACGCCGCGTGGTGCGCGCGGTCGACGATCTCTCCCTGCAGATCGAGCGCGGAGAAGCTGTCGGCTTCGTGGGCGCGAACGGCGCCGGCAAGTCCACGACGATCAAGATGATGACCGGCATCCTCCGCCCGAGCGGCGGCAGTGTGCAGGTGCTGGGCCGGGAGCCGGTGCCGGAGCGGCGCCACCTCGCCCGCGAGATCGGGGTGGTGTTCGGGCAGCGCTCGCAGCTGTGGTGGGACCTGCCGCTGCGGGACAGCTTCGGGATCCTCGGCGCGATGCACCGCCTCACCGACCGACAGCGCGAGGCGAGACTGGAACGGCTCGTAGAGGGCCTGGACCTCGAGAGCTTCCTGGACCGGCCGGTGAGGCAGCTGTCGCTGGGCCAGCGGATGCGCGGCGAGGTCGCCGCAGCGCTGCTGCACTCCCCTGAGCTGGTGGTCCTCGACGAGCCGACGATCGGGCTGGACCTCGTCTCCAAGGAGGGGCTGCGGCGCTTCCTGCGCGAAGACCGCGCCGAGCGGGGCACCACCCTGTTCCTCACCACCCACGACATGGGCGATGTGGAACGGCTGTGCGAGCGGATCGTCGTGGTCCACACCGGCGCGGTCGCGTACGACGGGACGCTGGATTCCTTCCGGGCCCGGCTCGGGGCGCCGCGCGAGCTCGTGGTGGACCTCGCCGCGCCACGCCGTGAGCATCTGGCGCTGCCGGGCGCTGCCCGCACCGTCGCGATCGAGGCGGACGGCATCCGCCATCGCATCGCGTTCTCCGGTGCTGAGCTCACCGTCCCCGCCCTGCTCACCGTGATCGGCACCCAGGCAGAGGTCAGCGACCTCTCCCTCACCGAGCCCGCGATCGAGGACCTGGTGCGGCAGATCTCCGCGCACGGCGGGCTCTGAGCGAGCGCCCTGCTGCTGACGCGCTGTGACCGTGCGAGTCCTGGTCCCGGCATCGTGTCAGTCCTCTGCGGCACACTGGTGGGGTCGCCCGGCGCGTTCCGGGCCCCCGCATCGACCCAGGAGGAGGACCATGGCGCGTTCCTACGCCAGTGTCGGCCAGATGCTCACCTATGCGGTGGATCGGTCCGTGCTCTCCCCCGGCATCGAGGACTGGCAGGACGGCCACACCCGCGCCGAGGTGATGCTCCGCCACATGCTCGAGTTCGCGCTCATGGCCCCGCGCAGCCGCAGCGCGTTCCTGCGCACCATCGCGAAGACCGAAGCGACCACCAGCAACATCATCGCCGCGCCGCGCCTGCGCGCCGCCTCCCCTGATCTGATCGCCGAGATGCTCCCGCCAGTTGGCGCCGTCGAGGACGGTGCCCGGCTCGGCATCGCGCTGAGCACAGACGGTGCTTTCCAGCCGGCCCGTCTGCAGAAGCTGCGCGACGCGCTGGGCAGCTCCTCGCACCATCTGCTCGTCGCGATCTCCCGCACCGCCGATCATCGCGCCCTGGAGGGCGAGGTGCCGCCGGGCGTCGTGACCACGAGCTGGTCCCGGCTGCGGGCCCGCATGGTCAAGGCCGATCCGGGCCACGCCGCGCTGTGGGACACGATCGGCGAGATCGGCGAGCACGCCGGCAGGCCCATCGCGCAGTTCCCCGTCGATGCCCGTCGGCTCCTCACCAAGGCGCGGACCGCCCGCGAGTTCCGTGCCCACCTCGACGTGCTCCAGTCCGCTTCCCGCACCCTTCTGGGCACGAGCGCACACTTCTCCACCCGGCGCGGCCAGACCGCCGCGCACCTGCAGTCCGGGGTGAGCCTGCAGAAGACCGGGCTCGAGTTCGGGGAGGTCGAGCACGGCAGCCCCGTCCGCTTCCAGCGCCGCGGCACGGAGCCGGTCCCGCTGGGGATCGGGCTGCTCACGAGCGAGGAGGAGCAGGCCGCGGCGCAGGAGCGTCTGGAGGGTCTTGCTCGCCGCACCGCCTGGCGCACCGAGGAAGGGGCGCTGCCCGCTGCGCCGGAGCTCATCGGCACCGCCGCGAGCCCGGACGTCGAGGAAGCGCGTCTGGTGCTGTGGGCGATCCTGAACCCGATGCTGCTGCGCGACCGCGGCTTCGACCTCGCCCCCTCTCGCCGCCAGCCTGCGCTGACCTCCACGATTATGGGCCTTCGCCTGCTGCACCGCGGCGAGGACCGCGAGACCACCTACCGCATCTGGGTGGGTGGGGAGCGCGAGTGGCACTCGCTCATCCCGAAGGTGACGCGGGAGGAGTCGCCCTCTCACCCGGAGGAGACCTACGCGATCGCGCCGCGCAAGAACCAGTCCACTGCGGACTTCGTGTGGGAGGTCCACAAGGCGCTGCGCTCGCTCACCATCCGCTGACGCGGCAGGCCTCACGGGGCCGCGCCGTCCGGTGAGATGCGGGAGAATGAGTGCATGGACGAGCGCAGCGACAGCACGGTGATGCACGGCGAGTACAAGGTCCGCGGCGGCAAGCTGGTCGCCGTCGAGCTGACCGCGTGGGAGGGCCGGATCGCCACCGCCCACGTCTTCGGGGACTTCTTCCTCGAACCGGATGAGGCGCTCGAGGATCTGAACGCCGCGCTCGTGGGCATGCCCACGGAGGCGAGCACCGCCGAGCTCGGCGCAGCGCTCACCGCCCGGCTCGAGGCACGGCCGGAGCCGGTGCAGATGATCGGCTTCGACGTGGAGGCGGTCGCGATCGCGGTGCGCCGCGCGCTCGGTCACGCCTCCAGCTGGGATGACCTCACCTTCGAGGTGATCCCGCCCGTTGTCCTGCCGCCCGTGATGCACGTGGCGCTGGACGAGGTGCTGCCGAAGGAGGTTCTCGAGGGCCGCCGCGGCCCCCTCTTCCGGATCTGGGACTGGGACTCCCCGCTCGTGGTGATCGGCTCCTACCAGTCGCTGCGGAACGAGATCGACGCCGACGGCGCCGCCAAGCACGGGATCGGCGTGGTCCGGCGCATCACCGGGGGCGGCGCGATGTTCATGGAGCAGGGCAACTGCATCACCTACTCCCTCGTGGTGCCCACCTCTCTCGTGGAGGGGCTCAGCTTCGAGCAGGCCTACGCCTATCTCGACGACTGGGTGATGGGGGCGCTCGCGGAGATCGGGGTGAAGGCCCACTACGTGCCGCTGAACGACATCGCCTCCGAGCAGGGGAAGATCGGCGGCGCCGCCCAGCGCCGCTTCGCCGGGGGTGTCCTGCTGCACCACGTGACGATGAGCTACGACATCGACGCGGACAAGATGGGCGAGGTGCTGCGGATCGGCCGGGAGAAGCTCTCCGACAAGGGCACCCGCTCCGCGAACAAGCGCGTGGATCCGATGCGCTCGCAGACGGGCCTGCCGCGCGAGCAGATCATCAACGGGTTCCTGGAGTGCTTCCGCTCCCGCTACGACACGGTCGAGTCGACCTACACCGAGGCCGAGCTCGCCGCCGCCCGCGAGCTGGTGGAGACGAAGTTCGGGACCCAGGAGTGGACCTCGCGCGTGCCGTGAGGCGCTCCCCCATCGGCCGAGGGGGCGACGGGCCACTGCGCCGCCATCGACCGGCGCGCGCAGCTCAGGTGGTGACGGCTCGGCTGGTGACGAGCCCGCGCTCGGCATGCACGCCCCGGTACACCCCGGTCCGCAGCTCGATCTCGTACGCCTCGCCCTCCGGCATCCCCGCCGCGCGGGCCGCAGCGATCTCCGCCTCGACGTCATAGGGCACGCGCATGAACTGGATCCCGAACGGTGCGGTGCGGTCCCCGTCCGGATCGCCCTCGAGGATGACGTAGGACGGGACCGGGTCATCCAGCTGATTGCCCACGCTGCCCACGTTCACGAGCGTCCCCTCGGTGCCCGAGCGCAGGAAGGGATCGTGGATGTCGCCATAGGCGACCACGTCGGCCGGGCCCCGATCCCCGGTGAACGGAGTCGGCGCGAACATGCCCGCGAACTGCTCCGCATCGAGGTCGGCGTGCACGCGGGTGAACTCATCGACCGGGGAGGCGTGCATGATCCGGATCCGCCTGCCGGACAGGTGCAGGTCATGGCTGCCAGGCAGGGCGAAGAGCCACTCCCGCTGCGCCGCGCTCAGCTCGCTGCGCCACCAGGCCTGCGCCGCATGCACCGGCGGGGCGTCCTTCGCGATGACCACCTCCCAGTTCCCGCGAACGGTCACCTCGCAGCGCTGCTGAGTGAGCGCCGTGCAGGCGCTGCCGCGTGGTCCCTTGCCCACCACATCACCGAGGTTCAGCACCCGGGTGATGCCGCGCGCGGCGATGTCGGCGAGCACCGCCTCGTAGGCGGTGAGGTTGCCGTGCACGTCGGAGACCAGGGCGAGTCGCGTCAGAGGCATGCGCGCCAGGCTACGCGCACGGCCTGCACCGCCCCCGCGCGGGGGTGTCTGGACGCGAGGGCGCTCACACTGCTGACGCCTGCGTTGCACGGCGGCGCAGACCTGGAACAATGACCCCATGACCGACACCGCATCGCGCCCTGACGCCCAGACCTCGATCCCCGATCGCCCCTCCCTCGAGGGCCTCGAGGAGAAGTGGGACGGCGTATGGAGCGCGCAGCAGCTGTACGCCTTCGACGAGAACACCACCCGTGACCAGGTGTTCAGCGTGGACACCCCGCCACCCACGGCGTCGGGCTCGTTGCACATCGGCCACGTCTTCGGCTACTCGCAGGCGGACATGATCGTCCGCTACCAGCGCATGCGCGGCAAGAACTGCTTCTACCCGCTGGGCTGGGACGACAACGGCCTGCCCACGGAGCGCCGCGCCCAGAACTACTACGGGGTGCGCTGCGATCCGTCGCTGCCCTACGACCCGGACTTCACGCCCCCGATCGAGGGCGGCTCGAACAAGTCCTCGAAGGCCGCGAACCAGATCCCCGTCTCCCGCCGGAACTTCATCGAGCTGTGCGAGCAGCTGACCACCCTGGATGAGAAGTCCTTCGAGGAGGTCTTCCGCACCCTCGGCCTGTCGGTGGACTGGAACCACAGCTACCAGACGATCAACGCGCACTCCCGCGCCACCTCGCAGCGCGCCTTCCTCGAGAACCTCGAGGCCGGTCAGGCGTACCAGTCCGAGGCCCCCACCATGTGGGATGTCACCTATCGCACCGCGGTCGCGCAGGCGGAGCAGGAGGACCGCGAGCGGGACGCCGCCTACCACCGCATCCGCTTCACCCGCCCCGACGGGTCCCCGGTGATCATCGAGACCACCCGCCCCGAGCTGCTCCCGGCCTGCGTGGCGCTGGTCGCCCACCCCGAGGATGAGCGCTACCAGGACCTGTTCGGCACCACCGTCACCTCCCCGCTGTTCGGGGTCGAGGTGCCGGTGAAGGCGCACCCGCTCGCCCAGGCGGACAAGGGCGCGGGCATCGCGATGATCTGCACCTTCGGTGACTCCACCGACGTGATCTGGTGGCGCGAGCTCGAGCTGCCCACCCGCTCCGTGGTGGGGCGCGACGGCCGCTTCCTGCCCGAGGCGCCGTGGATCACCTCTCCCGAGGGTCAGGCCGCCTACGCCGAGCTCGCGGGCCTGACCGTGTTCAGCGCGCAGAAGCGCGTGGTCGAGATGGTCACCGAGTCCGGCGACCTCGACGGCGAGCCGAAGAAGATCACCCACCCGGTGAAGTTCTACGAGAACGGCGACAAGCCGCTGGAGTACGTCACCTCCCGCCAGTGGTACCTCACCAACGGCGGCCGCGACTCCTCCGAGGGCGGTCTGCGGGACGCGCTCATCGCGCGCGGCAGCGAGCTGACCTGGCACCCCGCCTATATGGAGTCCCGCTACCGCAACTGGGTGGAGGGCCTGTCCGGTGACTGGCTGATCTCCCGCCAGCGCTTCTACGGCGTGCCCTTCCCCGTCTGGTACGCGGTGGGCGCGGACGGCGAGACCGACTACGACACCGTGATCACCCCGGACGTCGCCGATCTCCCGATCGACCCGACGATCGATGTGCCGAAGGGCTTCACCGAGGAGCAGCGGGGCCAGGCCGGCGGCTTCGTCGCCGACCCCGACATCCTCGACACCTGGGCCACCTCCTCCCTGTCCCCGCAGCTCGCGGGCGGCTGGAACTCGGATCCGGAGCTGTTCGAGAAGGTCTACCCGATGGACCTGCGCCCGCAGGGCCACGACATCATCCGCACCTGGCTGTTCTCCACGATCGTGCGCTCCCACCTGCAGCAGGACGCGCTGCCGTGGAAGCACGCCTCGATCAACGGCTGGATCCTGGACCCGGACCGCAAGAAGATGTCGAAGTCCAAGGGCAATGTCGTCACCCCGATCGGGCTGCTGCAGCAGCACGGCTCGGACGGCGTGCGCTACTGGGCGGGCCGTGCCCGTCAAGGCGTGGACACCGCCTTCGACGAGGGCCAGATGAAGATCGGCCGACGCCTCGCGATCAAGATCCTCAACGCCTCGAAGTTCGCGCTCGGCTTCGGGGAGGCGCCCGCGGATCCCGCCGGCCGCCTCGCCGCGGACCCGGCCGTGGTCACCGACCCGCTGGACCGGGCGCTGCTCGCCCAGCTCGCGGACGTGATCGACCAGGCCACTACCGCCTTCGAGGACATGGACTACGCCCGCGCCCTCGAGGTCACCGAGCCCTTCTTCTGGGCGTTCTGCGATGACTACATCGAGCTCGTGAAGGAGCGTGCGCACGGCAACTCCCCGGCTGGCGAGGCCGGAGCCGCCTCCGCCCGCGCCGCGCTCGCGATCGCGCTCGAGGTGCTGCTGCGCCTGTTCGCGCCCGTGGTCGTGTTCGCGACCGAGGAGGTGTGGTCGTGGTGGCGCGGCGGCTCCGTGCACACCCAGGCCTGGCCGGTCTCCGCGCCGCTGCGCGAGGCGGCCCAGGGCCAGGATGCGGCACTCGTGGACTCCGTGGCGCAGGCCGCGATCGTGGTGCGCCGCATCAAGTCCGATGCGAAGGTCTCCCAGAAGACCCCGATCCTCGCGGTGACCGTCGTGGCCCCCGAGGCCGCGCTCGCGCACCTCGAGGCCGCCTCCGCCGACCTCACCGCGCTGGGACGTATCGAGAAGCTCGAGCTGGTCACCGGTGAGGGCGAGGAGATCTCGACCCGTGACGTGGAGCTGGGCGAACCGCCCGTCAAGCAGCCGCGGGACAAGGGCTGAGCGACGTACTGGCGAGGTATGAGCCGGTAGGAGCTCAACCAGAAGCAGCACAGAAATGAGCACCATGGCGCCCACCACTGTCAGGGCCGGATCGAGTTCCGGCCTGATGTGGCTGGGCGCCGTGGGCGTTTTCATCGGGGTCATGACGGTGCTGAGCGCCGTGGGGATGCTCGTGCAGG
>DAHVRS010000231.1 GCA_027322375.1 Brachybacterium sp.
CGAAGCCGAGCAGGATCGCGCTGGTCACGGACAGCGCATCGAAGATCGCGAGCGCCGCGACGGCGACGAGCAGGCCGGCGAGACCCGTGAAGACGAGGTGGTACCAGGGCAGGCGCCGTTCCTCGGCGAGCCGGCGCGGGGCCGAGCTGGAGGTGGGGCGGCTGGGGGCGGGGGCAGTAGTGCTCATGGGGGCCTCTCAGCTCCGGGGGCCGCTGCGGGCGACGATCCACCGGGCGATCGCGTTGATGACGAAGGTGAGCACGAAGAGCACCAGGCCGGTGAAGAT
The DNA here is from genome assembly GCA_027322375.1 of Brachybacterium sp. Classification (GTDB taxonomy): domain Bacteria; phylum Actinomycetota; class Actinomycetes; order Actinomycetales; family Dermabacteraceae; genus Brachybacterium. The sequence goes on from DAHVRS010000231.1 coordinate 287, forward strand.
GAGCAGGGACATGTCGACGCCGGATGCTTCGGCGGACTTCGAGGCGATGTTCGCCGCGATCGAGTTGTGGCGGCCCACCTCGAGGATGTGCAGGGAGAACGTGGCGCCGGGCGCGAGGATCATCAGCACCGCCATCGTCTCGCCGAGCGCACGGCCCAGGCCCAGCATCGACGCGGCGACCACGCCGCCACGGCCGAAGGGCAGCACGACGGTGCGGATCGTCTCCCAGCGGGTGGCGCCGAGGGCGAGCGCGGCCTCCTCCTGCAGGCGCGGGGTCTGCAGGAACACCTCGCGGGAGACGGCGGTGATGATCGGCAGGACCATCACCGCGAGGACCACTGAGGCAGAGGCGAGGTTGCGCATCGGCGCGGTCGGCTCCCCGGCGAACAGCGGGATCCAGCCCAGGTACGTGTTGAGGAAGACGTACAGCGGCTCGAGCTTGGGCACGAGCCACACACCGCCCCACAGGCCGTAGACGACCGAGGGCACCGCGGCGAGCAGGTCGATCATGTAGCCCAGGCCCGCGGCCATGCGGCGCGGCGCGAAGTGGGAGATGAACAGGGCGATGCCGACGGAGATCGGGATCGCGATGACCAGGGCGATCGCCGCGGCGAGGACGGTGCCGAACACGAGCGGCAGCGCGTAGTCGACGAGCGAGAAGTCGGCGGTGCCGGAGAACTCCTGGCTCGCGATGACGGCGGGCATCGACTCGGTGGTGAGGAAGATGGCGACCGCTGCGAGGGTGAGGAAGATCAGCAGGCCGGAGCCGACGCTCAGGACGGAGAAGACGGTGTCGCCGTAGCGGCGTCGGTCGGAGCTCATGGAGGTGGAGGGGCTCGGGGACCGCTCCGCCTCGACATCGGCTGTGCTCATGGGACCTACCTCGGAGCTGGGGGTCCGCGCCGTGCGCGGATGGGGTGGGCGGGAGCGGTACCGCCGGGCTCATGCGCCCGGCGGCACCGCTCCGTCGTCGGTTCCGGGGCCGACGGGGTGTCGGCCGACGGGATCAGCCGACGGAGGTGTCAGCCAGCGTTTCCGGCCGACTGTGGGTTCAGCCGACGGCGATGCCGTCGATCGCGGCCTGGGCCTCGGTGCGCAGCTCGTCCGAGATCGGGGCGGAGCCCGCGTTCTGGGCGGCGACGTCCTGGCCCTCGGCGGAGATGATGTAGCTGGCGTAGGCCTTCACGGCCTCGCCCTCGGCGGAGTCGGCGTAGGAGCCGCACAGCGCGAGGTAGGAGACCAGCACGATCGGGTAGACGCCCGCCTCGGTGGTGGTGCGGTCCAGCTCCACGACGATGTCGTTCTCCTCGCGGCCCTCCTCGCGCGGGGAGACGTCCACGGCCTTCGCGGCAGCGTCGGCGCTGTACTCGACGAACTCCTCGCCCACCTGGATCGCGGCGGTGCCGAGGTTGCCGGCCTGCGAGGCGTCGGCGTAGCCGATCGTGCCGTTGCCACCCTCGACCGCGGAGATCATCCCGGAGGTGCCGTCACCGGACTGGCCGCCGTCGATCGGCCAGGTCTCGATCGGGCCGTGGGTCCAGGCATCGGGGGCGTTGTCCGAGAGGTACTGGGTGA
>DAHVRS010000253.1 GCA_027322375.1 Brachybacterium sp.
ACCTCCTTGCCGGACTCCTTCGGCTCGCCCACCTCGATCGCCTTGAGCGAGATGCCCCGGCGCAGCAGCTTGGTCTGCAGCACGTCCAGCACCGCGAGCACGCGCTCCTCCGCGTTCGCGGTCATGACGATGTCATCCCCGCTCAGGGACACCGACGCCCCGGTGTTGCGGAAGTCGTACCGCTGGGCGACCTCCTTGGCCGCCTGGTTCACGGCGTTGTCGACCTCCTGGCGGTCGAGCTTGCTGACGATGTCGAACGACGAATCGGCCACGGTGGCTCCCTCCTTCAGACCGGCCCGGTCGGGCCGCTCGGCCATTGTCCCCCACACCCGCCTGACCGGCCCGGACGGGCTGTGACGCTCTTCATGCCCTCAGACCCCCTTCTCGGTTCGCTTCGGCGGCGGAGGCTGGGTATGCTGTTTCGAGTCAACTTCCAGAGGACGCCCGATCTGATCGAGTGGCTGACGGAAGTGATCGCGGCAGATTACCCGAGCGGCCAAAGGGAGCTGACTGTAAATCAGCTGGCATTGCCTACGGGGGTTCGAATCCCTCATCTGCCACCGCGGAGGATCCATGTGATCCGAAGCACCGGGGCCCGCCCCCGAGTTGCCCCAGGGCAGCGAGACGGGTAAGGTTCACCGGGTTGCCCTGATAGCTCAGTCGGCAGAGCGTCTCCATGGTAAGGAGAAGGTCAAGGGTTCGATTCCCTTTCAGGGCTCTGATGGATGTGGCGGCCCGGTCTCATTCGAGATCGGGCCGCTTCATCGGTCAAGCCGGGGTAGCTCAGACGGTCAGAGCGCACGACTCATAATCGTGAGGTCGCGGGTTCGATCCCCGCCCTCGGTACCACGCCGGTCACCACCGGAGTGCACAACCCACATCCCCCGAGCACGGGGACCCACGAGGTGCGCCGCCGGGCGCGCCACCCGGACGAAAGAGGCGAACCGTGGCGAGCAAGAGCTCTGACGTGCGTCCCAAGATCACCATGGCGTGTGTCGACTGCAAGGCGCGCAACTACATCACCAAGAAGAACCGGCGCAACACGCCGGATCGTCTCGAGCTGTCGAAGTTCTGCCCCACCTGCGGCAAGCAGACCGCTCACCGCGAGACCCGCTGATCGGGTCCACCGCATCTGAATGAAGGCCACCCGGGTCCGCCCGGGTGGCCTTCATCATGTCCGGGCACCGGCGCTCGGACAGCCCGCCGCTGCCACGGCGGTGAGATGATCGGAGGGTCCGCATCCGTCGGCTCCGGGCCGACCCGACCTCGGGAGACACCGTGACCACCACCCCCGATCCCGCCTTCGCAGGCCGCACCTACCCGGCCGGCCCCGTGCACACCGTCTCGGCAGCGAAGATCCGCGAGTTCGCCCGTGCGACGGGCGCCGCCTCGCCGCTGCACACCGACGCCGAGGCCGCCCGTGAGGCCGGCCACGCCGATGTCGTCGCGCCGCCCACCTTCCTGGTCTCCCTCGCCCAGGAGGCCGAGGCGCAGTACATCGAGGACCCGGCCGCCGGGATCGACTTCTCCCGCGTGGTCCACGGCGAGGAGGGCTTCACCCTGGCCCGCCCCGTCATCGCCGGAGACCGGCTCGTGCCCACCCTCACCGTCGAGTCCGTGCGGATCGCCGGCGGGCACGCGATGGTCAGCACCCGCGTCGACCTCGCCGACGAGGACGGCGCCGAGGTCGCGAGTGTGAAGAGCATGCTCGTCGTCCGCGGCGACTGAGCACCCCGAGCCCGCGCCCCTCCCTCCCCGCCGCCCTTCAGGAGCACCCATGACCACCACTGTTCCCGTCGACCTCACCACCCTCGCCGTCGGCGACGAGCTCTCCCGCACCACCCGCACCCTGAGCCGCGACACGCTCGTGCGCTACGCCGGGGCCTCGGGAGACTTCAACCCCATCCACTACAACGACACCGTCGCGACCGACGCCGGACTGCCGGGCGTCATCGCCCACGGCATGCTCACCATGGGCGTGGCGATCACCGGTCTGCTCGAGGCGGTCGGTGACCCGACCCTCGTCACCGCCTACTCCACCCGCTTCACCGGCATGGTGCCCGTCCCCGCGACCGGCGAGGTGACCCTCGAGTTCGTCGCCACAGTCGGCGCGATCGACGAGGCCGCCCGCACCGCTCGCGTGGACCTCACCGCCGAGCTCGACGGCACGAAGGTGCTCGGCCGCGCCCGCGCGACCCTCGCCCTGCCGGCGGTCTCAGACGCTGCCGCCGGCGCTGACGAGGCGGCCGCCCAGGGCACGGAGGCCGTCGCGTGAGGCTCTCCGATCTGACCACCCTCCGCATCGGCGGGGAGATCTCGAAGCTCGTCGAGGCGCGCAGTGCTGACGAGGTGATCGCCGCGGTCTCCGCAGCGGATGAGGCCGGCGAACAGCTGCTCGTCCTCGGCGGCGGCTCGAACCTCGTCGCCTCCGACGCCCCCTTCGAGGGGACCGTCGTGCTGCTGCGCGACCCCGAGGAGCCACCGCTGCTGGACGCGACCTGCGAGGTCGGCGCCTCCGGCGAGCCCGACGGCATCCCCGTGGACCCTGCCGAGCTCACCCCGCTGGACCCCACCTGCGGCGGCGCGCTCGTGGAGTACTTCGCCGGCGTGGACTGGGACCGCGCCGTGCGCTACGCGATCACCCGTGAGATGGTCGGCATCGAGGCGCTCTCCGGGATCCCTGGAACCGTCGGCGCGACCCCGATCCAGAACGTCGGCGCCTACGGCCAGGAGGTCGCCTCGACGATCTCCCGCGTGCGCACCTGGGACCGTGAGAAGGGCGCTGTACGCACCTTCTTCAGCGCCGACTGCGACTTCTCCTATCGCGACAGCGTGTTCAAGCGCACCCGATACGCCGGCCCCGTCCCCTCGGCGACCGGCCGCTACGTGGTGCTCTCGGTCACCTTCCAGCACACCATCGGCTCCCTCTCCGCCCCGATCCGCTACGCCCAGCTCGCTGAGGCGCTCGGTGTCGAGGTGGGGGACCGGGTCCCGATGCAGGAGGTGCGCGAGGCCGTGCTGCGTATCCGAGCCTCCAAGGGCATGGTGCTCGACCCCGCCGATCACGACACCTGGAGCGCGGGCTCCTTCTTCACGAACCCTGTCCTCCCGGCCGCGCAGGCGGCGGAGCTGCCCGAGGACGCGCCCCGCTACGACGCAGGAGAAGGCCTGGTCAAGACCAGTGCCGCCTGGCTGATCAGCCACTCCGGGATCGAGCGCGGGCACGCGGTGGGGGAGCGGGCCGCCGTCTCCACCAAGCACTCGCTCGCCCTGACGAACCGGGGCGGCGCGAGCAGCGAGGACCTCGTCGCCCTCGCCCACGACGTGCAGGCGAGAGTCCGCGACCACTACGGGATCCAGCTGGTCCCCGAGCCGGTGCGGCTCGGACTCGACCTCTGAATCACGCCCTCCGACCCACGCTCTGGCCGCGTCGCGTTCCGAGCCCGGGCCCCTGCGCCTCGTCGAACCCTGAACGGCGAGGGCGGCAGGGGCCCCCGCGTCTTAGGATGGCGTGACGGCTGCCCGCCGCCCCCGTCACGCCATCGCAGGAGGCCCAGTGAACGTCCTCGACCAGTCCGTCGCCGAAGTCGATCCGGAGATCGCGCAGGTGCTCGATCGCGAGCTGGCCCGTCAGCAGGCCTCGCTCGAGATGATCGCCTCGGAGAACTTCGTGCCCCGCGCCGTGCTCCAGACGCAGGGCTCGGTGCTCACGAACAAGTACGCCGAGGGGTACCCGGGTCGCCGCTACTACGGCGGCTGCGAAGAGGTCGACGTCGCCGAGCAGATCGCGATCGACCGTGCGAAGGCTCTGTTCGGTGCCGACCACGCGAACGTCCAGCCGCACTCCGGCGCGACCGCGAACGCTGCCGTCATGCACGCCCTCGCCCGCCCCGGCGACAAGCTCATGGGCCTCTCCCTCGCCCACGGCGGCCACCTCACCCACGGCATGAAGATCAACTTCTCCGGCCGGCTCTACGACATCGTCGCCTACGAGACCGAGCCCGGCACGGGCCTGATCGACATGGACAAGGTCCACGCGCTCGCCGTCACCGAGAAGCCGAAGGTCATCGTCGCTGGCTGGTCCGCCTACACCCGCCAGCTCGACTTCCCGCGCTTCCGCGAGATCGCCGACGAGGTCGGCGCGGCGCTGTGGGTCGACATGGCGCATTTCGCGGGCCTGGTCGCCGCGGGTCTGCACCCGAGCCCCGTCCCCTACGCGGACGTGGTCTCCACCACCATCCACAAGACCATCGGCGGCCCCCGCTCCGGCATGATCCTGTGCAAGGAGGAGTGGGCGAAGAAGATCGACTCCGCCGTCTTCCCCGGCCAGCAGGGCGGCCCGCTCATGCACGTCGTCGCCGCGAAGGCCGTCGCGCTGAAGATCGCCGCCTCCGATGAGTTCAAGGACCGCCAGGCCCGCACCCTCGAGGGCGCCCGCATCCTCGCCGACCGCCTCCAGCAGGAGGATGCGAAGTCCGCAGGCGTGAAGGTCATCTCCGGCGGCACCGACGTGCACCTCGTGCTCGTGGACCTCGTCGACTCCGAGCTCGACGGCCAGCAGGCCGAGGACCGCCTCCACGAGGTCGGCATCACCGTGAACCGCAACGCCGTCCCCAACGACCCGCGCCCGCCGCGGGTCACCTCGGGCCTGCGCATCGGCACCCCGGCGCTCGCCACCCGCGGCTTCGGCGCGGAGGAGTTCACCGAGGTCGCCGACGTCATCGCGCTCGCCCTCACCGGTGGCGCCGACGTCGAGTCGCTGCGCGCCCGGACCGCGAAGCTCGCCGAGTCCAAGCCGCTGTACGCCGAGCTGAAGCAGTACTGACAGCGCCCACGGGGCCGGCGCCGCACCAGCGACGCCGGCCCCGGCTCGTCCACCCCGACCCCCGCATCCAAGGAGAGCGTCATGACGGCTCAGATCCTCGACGGCAAGGCCACCGCGAAGACCATCAAGCAGGAGCTCGCCGAGCGCGTGGCGCGCCTGGCCGAAGCCGGGCATCCCCGCCCCGGCCTCGCCACCGTGCTCGTGGGCGACGACCCGGGCAGCGCCGCCTACGTGCGCGGCAAGCACCGCGACAGCGAGCAGATCGGGCTGAACTCGATCCAGAAGCACCTCCCGGCCGACGCCACCCAGGAGGAGGTCGAGGACGTCGTCGACGAGCTCAACGCCGACCCGGCCTGCACCGGCTACATCGTCCAGCTCCCGCTGCCCTCGCACATCGACACCAACGCGATCCTCGAGCGGATCGACCCCGCGAAGGACGCCGACGGGCTGCACCCGACGAACCTGGGCCGGCTCGTGCTGAACGCCTACTCGCCGATCCACACCCCGCTGCCCTGCACGCCCCGCGCCGTGATCGAGCTGCTGCTGCGTCACCACCTGGACCTCAAGGGCAAGGACGTGGTCGTCATCGGGCGCGGCGTCACCGTGGGCCGTTCCATCGGCGCGCTCATGACCCGCCGCGCGATCAACGCGACCGTCACGCTCACCCACACCGGCACCGTCGACCTGCCCGCGCACCTGCGCCGCGCCGATGTCATCGTCGCCGCCGCGGGCGTCGCCCACCTGGTCCGTCCCGAGGACGTCAAGCCCGGCGCGATCGTGCTGGACGTCGGCGTCTCCCGCCAGGAGGACCCCGAGGGCGGGAAGGCGACGCTCGTGGGTGA
>DAHVRS010000261.1 GCA_027322375.1 Brachybacterium sp.
TGAGCACGAAGGGCTGCTGGCCGCCGAAGTTCACGAAGGTGCTCGCGTTCTCGGGGATCTCCGACAGGGGGATCGCGCCGTCGTCCGCGCGCAGCGGCTCCGCGGTGCCGAAGCCCTCGTCCTCCGGACCGCAGGCCGCGAGGCCGCCGAGACCGGCCGCCGTGGCGGGGAGCATGAGGGCATGACGACGGGAGAGGCAACGACGTTCCATGCCGTCAGGATAGCCCCGTGGCGCGTTCCGGGGCTGGGAGGAAGGGCCCCGGGAGCCAGTCCCGGACAGGGCTCACACCCGGGCTGCACATCAGGGTTCGCACCCGGATCTCACACCTCGGGCGCCTCGAGCTCGCGCGGGTCCCAGGTGAGGATGCCGTCGACCCGCCAGCCGCGGTCGCGCACGGCGTCCAGGGCCTCGCGCTTGACGGTCGGCGAGAGACGGTCGAGGTAGAGCATCCCGTCGAGGTGGTCGACCTCGTGCTGCAGGGCGCGGGCGAGGACCCCGCCCTCGTCCTCGACGACGACCTCCGCCCCCTCCAGATCGGTGCCGCGCACGCGGGCGCCGCGGTGGCGGGCGGTGGGGAAGCCCTCGCCGGGCACGGACAGGCAGCCCTCGAGGGTCTCCGCATCCAGCTCGATCCCGCCGAAGCGCTCGAGGACGGGGTTGATCACCACGCCGCGGCGCAGCGTGCCGGAGGCGTCCTCGCAGGAGTAGACGAACAGACGCCAGCGGGACCCGACCTGCGGCGCGGCGAGGCCCGCGCCGTTCGCGGCGTCGTTGGTCTCGAACATGTCCGCGACCAGGGTGCGGAGCTCGTCGGTGACCTGCCGCACCCGGCGGGTGCGCTGGGACAGGGCGCGGTGGCCGACGATCGTGATGGGGCGGACGGTCATGCGGGGGGTTCTCCTGTGCGGGGCGGGTCGGTGGGGCTGTCAGGGGCTGGCGGAGCAGCAGAGTCTGGCGGAGCAGCAGAGTCTGGTGGAGCGGGGGAGGCTGGTGGAGCGGGCGGCTCGTCGGCGGCGCTCGTGACGCGGTGGCGGCGCGGCGGGTTCACCGCGAGAGGGTTCGCGGCGTCCACGATCCAGGCGCTGCGCGGGCGGCGCAGCGGCTGCCCGGTGCGGGCGGACTCGGCGATCTCGCGGCCCAGCTCCTCGGCCTGCTGGGCGTCGGAGGCGAGGAACTCGAGGGTGTGGGTGGCGTGCGGGGGCAGCACGATCCGGTCCCAGGCGTCCAGGCCGCTCGCGATCTGGCGGGCGCGCAGGAACTCGGCATCCAGCGCCGCCCCGCCGATCACCACGATGTTCGCCACCCACATCAGCAGCAGGATCGCGATGAGACCGTTCAGCGCGGTGAGGATCTCCGCGAAGCGCGTCGCGTAGACGAGCAGCCGTCCCGCCAGCAGCGCGGTGCCGAAGAGCACGAGCACCGACAGGGTCGAGCCGAGCGTGAGCAGCCGGTAGCGGGGCAGACGCACATTGGGGAAGAGATAGTAGGCCAGCGACACCCCGATCGCGAGGACGGCCAGCAGGATCGGCCACTTCACGAGGTTCCAGGCGTGGAAGGCGATGCGGGGGATGCCGATGAACTCACCGATCCGCTGGCTCGCGTCATTGCCCACCACGATCATGCTGATCGCGAGCATGACCACGGCGACGATCAGCACGGTCTCGCCGAACACGATCGTGCGGAACCACAGGAAGGGCCGGCCCTCGCGGGTGTCGTAGACGCGGTGCAGCGCCCGGTGGAAGGCGGCGACACCGTTCGAGGCGGACAGCAGCGAACCGGCCGTGCCCAGCAGCAGCCCGAGCACGCCGCCGCTGGTGGAGGAGACGGCCTCGATCGCGGAGAGGAACGGTGCGGGATCCAGGGTCGGGAAGATCTCCGAGATCATCCGGGACAGGGCCGTGAGCGTCTCGACCTCCACTCCGATCAGGGACATCATCGACACGCCCGCGACCGCCCCGGGGAACAGGGACAGCAGCAGGTAGAAGGTCATCGTCCCGGCCACGTCCCACACCTGGATGTCCAGCATCCGCATCCGCACCCGGTTCAGCACGTGCAGGACGCTCTGCCGGGGTTGTGGGATCAGGACCTCCGGCGGGGTCCTGCGCGGGCGGGAAGCGGTCACTATGCCCCTCAGCTGCCCTCGACGATGTCGTCGGGGTCGCTGACGATCTCGTACTCCCACGGATCGTCCGGGTCCTTGGGGACATGGGAGGTCATGATCGACCCGTCGGCGCGCTCGTCGCCGAGGCCGACGGGGCGGTCGAGCACGGCGTCGTTCAGCACCGGGCCCTGGTCCGCGA
>DAHVRS010000279.1 GCA_027322375.1 Brachybacterium sp.
GTGCGCCGCCGACCAGGTCACCATGGACCCTGGGCTCGTTCCTGCGGCCGACGCCGAAGCGCTGACCAGCGACGCAGTGCTCACTCCTGCCCGGTGAGGCTCACTCCTCCACGGCGAGAGCCGCGAGGATCTCCTCGTGCAGGCGCGAGTTCGTCGCGACGGCGCTGCCGCCGAAGGGGCCCGGCTCGCCGTCCAGCGAGGTGAAGCGGCCGCCCGCCTCGGTGACGATCGGGACGAGCGCGGCCATGTCGTGCAGGGCGAGCTCGGGCTCACAGGCGACGTCCACGGCGCCCTCGGCGACCAGCATGTACGACCAGAAGTCGCCGAAGGCGCGGGTGCGCCAGAAGCGCTGCATGAGGTTCAGCATCTGCCGCAGCCGGCCCTGCTCCGCCCAGGCGTCGAGGGAGGAGTAGGACAGGGACGCCTCAGCGAGGGAGCTGACGGAGGAGACCTGCAGGCGGGTGGCGCTGTTGATGCGCGAGCCGGTCCAGGCTCCCGCGTCCTCACCGCCCCACCAGCGACGGTTCAGCGCGGGGGCGGAGACGAGGCCGACCACCGGCTTGCCGTCCTCGATCAGGCCGATCAGGGTGCCCCACACGGGCACGCCGCGCACGAAGTTCGCGGTCCCGTCGATCGGGTCGATCACCCATTGACGCGGCGAGGCGCCGGTGCTGCCGAACTCCTCGCCGATCACCTGGTCGCGGGACCGGGAGCGGGAGAGCTGCGCGCGGACCAGCTGCTCGGCCGCACGGTCGGCGTCGGTGACCTCGGTGAGATCGGGCTTGGTGGAGACCTCGAGGTCCTGCGCCTTGAAGCGGGACATCGTCAGCTGGTCCACGGCGTCGGCGAGCACATGGGCCAGGCGCAGGTCATCGGCGAATCGACTGCTCGGCATGCGCCCCAGGGTACGGGGCGAGCCCGACGAGTGCGGGCAACGACGCGGGACGGTCAGCGAGTCGGGCAGGACACGCGCTCACATGTCCCAGGGGTCGTTGTCGCGCAGCGCCGTGGCGAGGCGGCGGTAGGAGCGCAGCCGGGCCGGTCCCGCGGTGCCTGCCTCGCCCTGCTCGATCAGTCCGTCCAGGGCGCAGTCGGGCGCGTCCTCGAGATGGGTGCAGCCGCGAGGGCAGCTCTCGGCGAGAGCGGCGAGATCGGCGAAGGCGTCCAGCAGCTCGTCGGCGGCGACGTGCCCCAGGCCGAACGAGCGCACGCCCGGCGTGTCGATGACCCAGCCGTCGTCGTCGGGCAGCTGCATCGCGAGCGCGGAGGAGGAGGTGTGCCGGCCTCGGCCGGTGTGGTCGTTGACGTCGCCGGTCGCGCGGTCGGTGCCGGGCACGAGGGCGTTCAGCAGCGTCGACTTGCCCACGCCGGAGTGGCCGATGAGCACGCTGACCTTCCCCGAGAGGCGGTCATGGAGCTCCTCGAGCCCATGGATCGTCCCGTCCTCTGCGCGGCTGGTGATCACATGCTCGAGGCCGAGCGGGGCGTAGTCGGTGAGGAACTCGTCGGGGGAGCGCAGATCGGCCTTGGTGAGCACGAGCAGCGCGTCGATCCCGGCGACATAGGCGGCGACGAGGCAGCGGTCGATCATGCCGCCGCGTGGCTCGGGGTCCGCGACCGCGGTGACCATGACCATGAGGTCGACGTTCGCGACCAGGGGCCGCTCGGTCGCGTCGTCATCGTCGGCGCTGCGGCGCAGGAAGGAGGTGCGCTCCTTGATCCGGACGATGCGGGCGAGGGAGCCGTCGCGCCCGGAGACGTCCCCGACCAGGCCAACGAGGTCTCCGGGGACGATGGGGGAGCGGCCCAGCTCACGGGCCCGCATCGCGGTGACGGCGCGCTGCTCCTCGGTGCCCTCGGCGACCACCGTCCGCCACCGCCCGCGGTCCACGGAGACCACGCGGGCGGTGACGGCGTCCTCATGACGAGGGCGGTCCTTGGTGCGAGGGCGAGATCCGCGCCGGCTGGGCCGGACGCGGACATCGCTCTCGTCGTACTGCCGGGCGAGTCGGCTCACGCGTCGTCGTCCGCCGGCTCCGGATGCAGCATCGACAGCCACATCCCCACGAAGTCCGGCAGCGTCTTCTGCGTGGTGCCGATGTTCACGATCCGCAGATCCGGGATGCGCAGGCCGAGGATCGCGCCGGCCGTCGCCATGCGGTGGTCCTCGTAGGTCTCGAACACCCCGCCTCGCAGCGGTCCGGGATGGATCTCGAGACCGTCCTCGAGCTCGACGGTGCGGGCACCGACCTTCGAGAGCTCGGTCGCGAGCGCCTTCAGCCGGTCGGTCTCGTGACCGCGCAGATGCGCGATGCCGGTCAGGCGCGAGGGCGTCTCCGCCAGGGCGCACAGCGCCGACACGGTCGGTGCGAGCTCGCCCATCGCGGACATGTCCGCGTCGATGCCGCGCAGCGTCCCGGTGCCGCGCACGCACAGCGCTGCGTCCTCGCGCCACACCTCGGCGCCCATCCGCTCGAACAGCTCGCGGTAGGCATCGCCCGGCTGGGTGGTGGCGGTGGGCCAGTCGTCCACGGCGATGGTGCCGTTGGTGACGAGCGCCGCGGCGAGGAACGGCCCGGCGTTGGACAGGTCCGGCTCGACGGTGACCTCGAGCGGGCGCAGCGGGCCGCTGCGCACGCGCCAGCGGTGACGGCCCTGCTCGTCGACATCGTGCTCAGCCTCGACGCCGGCGCGGCGCAGGGTCTCGAGCGTCATATCGATGTGGGGGAGGGAGGGCAGTGCCTCCCCGATGTGCACGACCTCCACATCCTGCGCGGCGCGCGGGGCGACCAGCAGGATGTTCGAGATGAACTGGCTCGAGGCGGAGGCGTCCACCTCGATCCGCCCGCCCGGCAGCGTGCCGGTGCCGTGGACGGTCAGAGGCAGCCGGCCGCGCTCGCCGTGCTCGGTGACCGCCACGCCCTGCTGGCGCAGCACGTCCACGACGGCGTCCATGGGGCGTGCGAGCGCCGCGTCGTCACCGGTGAAGCGCACCTCGCCATGGTGCAGCGCCGCGAGCAGCGGCACGAAGCGCATGACGGTGCCGGCAAGGCCCGTGTGGATCTCGGTCGGCTCGGCCGGGTGCTCGGCGGGCGGGGGCAGCGGGGTGACGTGCAGTGCCCCGTCCCTGACCTCGAGCACGGCGCCGAGGCGCTCGAGCGCGTCGCGCATCAGGCGCGTGTCACGGGAGACGAGCGCGCCGCGCAGCACGGAGGGCTCATCGGCCGCTCCAGCGAGCAGCATCCAGCGGGCGGTGAGGGACTTCGAACCGGGAACGCGCACAAGGGCATCGACGGGCTCATCGGCGACAGGCGCCGTCCACAGAACTTCGTTCGTCATGGGTTTCAGCGTCGCTCCCCAGCTAGCTGGCTCTGCGCGGTCTTGACCGCATCCTTCGCGGACTTCTCCACCGCGCCTTTCTTCTTGTCCAGCTCGCGCTGGGCGGCAGCGGCCTTCTTCTGGCTGCGCTCGACGAACTTCTCGGCGCGGTAGCCGAGGGACGGACGGCCGTCACGGTCCACGACCGCGAGGAGCACACCGCCGAGGAGGCCCGCGTCGGTGAGGATCGACTGGATCTCCTGGCTCAGCTCCTCGCCGCGCAGCTCCCACACGCGCTTGCGCCCGGCCCAGCCGACGGAGGTCGTGGCCAGCAGCGCCGCAGCGGCGACGCGGGGGCAGCGGTTGGTGGCGTAGGCGATGCCCGCGGCCGCGGCGACGACACCGCTGGCCCGCACCACGGCGCGCACGTCGACGAACCCGGGGGCCGCGCTCTTGGCGATCGCGGAGTCAGCCGCCTCGAACGCCTGGGGGAAGACGTCGATCTCCCGCTCCGGGCGCAGGGCAGTGCGCACACCCTCATAGACGAAGGGCGCGGCGAGCAGGGGTCGGGCGATGCGGCGGACCAGAGACATGGTGTCCTCACGTTTCGACGGGTATCAGCAGGTCGGGCGGCCGCCAGGTCAGGCGGGTCACCGGCGACCAGCGTACCCCGCGGGAACATTCCGCACGCCGTGCGCGTTGCACTGCAGGACGCGGCCCGTCCGGGCCGTCCGGGAGAGCCGTCGCCCGTGACGATGGCCCAGACCGCGCCGGCGCACGCCGGAGGAGGAGGGAGCGGTTGACCGCAGCACTGCGCGAGCGCGCGCCCGGCCACCGAGGTGGCGTAGGTTTGAGGACGATGACCCAGACAGATCCCCACCCGAGCCCCGACGCGGGCGTGCCGGCCTCCGAGGGGCCGACGGACGCCCTCGCGCTCTCGGACCCTGCGGACCCCTTGAGCACTGCGAGCGCGGATGAGCCCCTGGCCGCCGAGGACTTCGACTTCGAGACCGAGGCGCTGTCCCATCTGGACTCCCTCTACGGCGGGGCGTTGCGGATGACCCGCAACCCGCACGATGCCGAGGACCTCGTCCAGGACACCTTCGTCAAGGCGTTCCGCGCCCGCGACCGGTTCACGCCTGGCACGAATATGCGCGCCTGGCTGTACCGGATCATGACCAACAGCTTCATCTCGCTGTACCGCAAGAAGCAGCGTCGCCCCCGCGAGGCCTGGACGGACACCGTTGAGGACTGGCAGCTGGCGGAGGTCTCGAGCCACTCGAGCACCGGCCTGCTCTCGGCGGAGAACGAGGCGCTGGATCACCTCCCGGACTCCGCGGTGAAGGACGCGCTCAGCGAGCTGCGAGAGGACTACCGCCTCGCGGTGTATCTCGCAGACGTGGAGGGCTTCGCCTACAAGGAGATCGCCGAGATCATGGACACCCCGATCGGGACCGTCATGTCGCGGCTCCATCGGGGGCGGCGCCAGCTGCGCGAGAAGCTCGCCGACTACGCCTACCGCAACGGCTACCTGCGGGAGGACTCGACCAAGGACACGACCGGCACGACGGACCGGGAGGAGGAGCGATGACCCAGGACGACCCCAGCATGCGACGTGATCTGCGCTTCGGCCTCGAGGAGGCCCTGGATGGCGAGCTGCCGCCCGCGCTGGTCGAGCGCATGCGCCGCCACACGAGCGACTGCCCCGAGTGCGCTGACGAGTGGGAGCAGATGCGTCTGCTCAAGGAGCTCGTGCGCCGCAGCTGCGCGGACCGTGCCCCTTCGGAGCTGCGCGAGCGGATCGCTGTCCAGTGCCGCACCGTCGAGGTGACGCGCACGGAGGTCGACGGCACCACGGTGAGCGTCACCCGCACCACGACCACGCGCCGCACCGGCCCCGCCGTCTGATACCGCCCGTTCGAGCACTGCCCGCAGCGCACTGCCCCGAACATGACGAAGGGCCCCTCCATCCGGAGGGGCCCTTCGCGCGTCGCCGCAGGCGACATCACGGTCAGCTGTTGGGGCGCTTGCCGTGATTGGCCTTGTTCTTGCGGCGAGCCTTGCGCTTGCGTCCTCGCTTGCTCATCACGCTCTCCTTCCTGTGCTGAATCGACCCCGTCATGATGCCATAGCGCGGGCCGTCCGCCTGCCGACGGGACTCACATCGGCCGCGCTGAGTCCGAGGTCACTCCCCTCGAGCCGCACCGTAGGGCGGGCTCACCAGGATACCCAGCTCGGCAGAGCACTCACTCGGAGGTGCCGAGCCAGCTGCCGAAGCCGCCGTGCAGCACCAGCCAGGCCATGAGCCCGTAGCCGGTCTGCCCGGGGTGGTCGCCGGGGGAGCGGGAGAGGTCCGACTCCCACTGCTCATGTCCGGAGAGTCCGCCCACGGTGTCCACGTAGGGGATGCGGCGCCGGGAGCAGACGTCCTCGAAGGCGCCGGAGAGCTCGCGCACCCCGGCGGTGGTGCCCGGGTCGCGGCTGGGCGGCGGCCCTACCACGAAGGCGGGCAGGCGCAGACGCTCGAGGCCGTCGAGGATCTTGGCGAGGTTCAGGCGGGAGCGAGCCAGGGAGATGCCCGACTCGACGTCCGCGCGTCCCAGCGCGAGCACGACCCGGTGGTCGACCGACCCGTCGGCCTGCCCCTGCGTGGACAGCCGCGCCTGCACCTCGGCGTCCCACCGGTCGGCCAGCGCCGCCGAGGTCTCGCCGGGCAGGGCCGAGGTGAACACGTCGATGCGGCTGTCTGCCCCCTGCTCGCTGGCCACGGCACGGCCCAGCCAGCCGAGGGCCCGGGCATCGCCCACCCCTGCGAGGAGCTCATCGCCGAGGGCGATGATCCGGATGCGGGACTCCGGGGACGGAGCGGGCGTCATGGGCACGGTGGGCACCGGGACCTCCTGGCACGGGGACGGGAGCGACAACTGTAATGGCATCGCGGGCCCGGGGCGTACCCGGGCCCGCGATGACGATCAGGCCTCGAAGGCGCGGGTGAGCAGATCCTCCTGCTCGATCTTGTGGGTCGCGTTCGAGCCGGTGGCCGGGGAGGCCGAGGCCGGACGGGCCACGACCCGCAGCGTGCGCCCCACGTTCACCGCGAAGTTCATCGCCATGAAGCTCCAGGCGCCCTGGTTCTCCGGCTCCTCCTGGACCCACACGAGCTGCGCATCCGGGGAGGCGTCCAGCGCCTCGCGCAGCTCCGCGGCGGGCAGCGGGTAGAGCTGCTCGACGCGCACGATCGCGGTGTCCGTGATGCCGAGCTTCTCGCGCCGCGCGACGAGGTCCCAGTAGACCTTGCCGGAGGTGAGCAGCACCTTGCGGGCGGAGCGCACATCCACCGTCACATCCGGCAGGACCGGGCGGAAGGTGCCGGAGGTGAACTCCTCGACCGCGCTGACCGCGGCCTTGTTGCGCAGCATCGACTTCGGGGTGAAGACGATCAGGGGCTTCCGAGGCTCGGTGAGCGCCTGCTTGCGCAGCAGGTGGAAGTAGCTCGCCGGCGTCGACGGGGCCGCCACGCGCATGTTGTCCTCCGCGCACAGCTGCAGGAAGCGCTCGATGCGGGCGGAGGAGTGGTCCGGTCCCTGACCCTCGTAGCCGTGGGGCAGGAGCATGACGACGCTCGAGTTCTGGCCCCACTTCTGCTCGGAGGAGGAGACGAACTCGTCGATGATGGTCTGCGCGCCGTTGACGAAGTCACCGAACTGCGCCTCCCACAGCACGAGCGACTGCGGGCTCTCCACCGAGTAGCCGTACTCGAAGCCGAGCGCCGCGAACTCCGAGAGGGAGGAGTCGTAGACGTTGAAGCGGCCCTGATCATCGGTGAGATACGTGAGCGGGGTCCAGGTGTCGCCGTTCTCGTGGTCGATGAGCACGCTGTGGCGCTGCACGAAGGTGCCGCGGCGCGAGTCCTGGCCGGCCAGGCGCACGCGGCGCCCCTCCATGAGCAGGGACCCGAAGGCGAGCAGCTCGCCGAACGCCCAGTCGATGCCGCCCTGCTGCGCCATCTGGGTGCGGCGCTGGAGGACGGTCTTGAGCTTGGGATGGACTGAGAACGACTCGGGCACCTCGGAATGGGCCTCGCCGATCCGTGCGAGCACGGAGGCGTCCACGGCGGTGGTCGCCGGGGCCGACGGGGCGGTCTCCTGCTGGGACTCGGGCTTGTCGAGCCCCTGCACGTCGTCTCCGGAGGAGGCGGCCTTCGCTGCCTCGCGGGTCGAGGCGAAGGCCTCGTCGAGGTGCTCCTGGAAGTTGCGGACCAGGCCCTCGGTCTCCTCCTCGGTGAGGTCGCCGCGCTCGATGAGCGCCTCGGTGTACAGCTTGCGGGTCGAGGGCTTCTCGCTGATGAGCTTGTACATCTCCGGCTGCGTCATCGAGGGGTCATCGCCCTCGTTGTGGCCGCGGCGGCGGTAGCAGACCATGTCGATGACCACGTCGCGGTGGAACTTCTGGCGGAACTCGAAGGCGATCTCCGCGACCCGCACGCAGGCCTCGGGATCATCGCCGTTGACATGGAAGATCGGCAGCTGCGTCGACTTCGCGACGTCCGTGGAGTAGAAGGACGAGCGGGAGGAGTCCGGCAGCGTCGTGAAGCCGATCTGGT
>DAHVRS010000281.1 GCA_027322375.1 Brachybacterium sp.
CTCCGATGACGACACCGATGCGGGAGGCACCACCGGCGAGCGCACGTCGATCCTCCTGATCACGGAGTTCGAGCACGACGACGGCCATGGCGAGGGCGATCCGATCCTCAGCGCCGAGTACCTCGCGAGCCTGCTCACGGACACCCTGGGCGGTGAGGCGCGGTGCGAGGACGAGCTGACTCTCACCACCTACGAGCCTTCGAGCGTGCAGTGCGAGGGGCCGGCCGCGATCGAGGGCGACGCGACGAGCGAGTGGGTCGCGAGCCCGATCATGCTGCCCAATCAGGAAGACGGTCTCGTGGGCGCTCGGGTCTCGGTCCTCTTCACCACCGGCACCGAGTTCCCGGCAGGCGCCGCGGACCTGCAATCCGAGAACGTGATGGTGACGGGGGTGGGGATGGGTTCGATGTTCGGCGCCGAACCGCTCAGCGCACAGGAGCTCGCCGAGGCGACGGAGCAGACCCTCACCTCCGAGAACGCTTACGTCCCCGTGGCAGGCATGGCGGACTGGGAGGACATCGCCTGCGAGGACGGGATGGACTTCACGGACTTCCGCACCGTGGACTGCGAGGCGACCACCGCGGCGGGCGACACCTATCCGCTGCACGTCGCGCCCGGCACCTTCGTCGAGAACGATCACGGCCTACTGGTGGGCATCGTCACCCGCTGAGCTGGGGTTCTGCAGATAAGGTGGAGGGGCGCCGGTGACACCCGGCGCCCCGCCCGGGACGACCCGGCCGGTGCGTGCACGATGAGGACGGCCTCGCAGGAGACCACACGATGCCCCGTCGGCCCCGCATCCCGCACCCTGAGCTCGCTCCAGAGCGCTCGGACACCCCGAAGCCCCGGCACGCCGATATACCGCCGTCGACCCGCGCCGTGCTCACCACAGTGCTCGACCGCGCCGCACTGACCCGTCTGCTGCTCGGCTGGGCCGGCGTCGCCGCGCTCGCCCTGCTCTCCCCCGACCCCGCCCGGCTCGGCATCGCCACGATCGGTCTGCTGCTCGCCGGGATCGTCGCGCTCGTGATCATCGCGGCGAGCGGCGTGGTCCACCAGGCCGAGGCCCTCGCCCGACGGCTCGGCGAGCCCTACGGCACCCTTGTCCTCACCCTCACGATCGTGCTGATCGAGGTGGTGCTGATCGCCGCGGTGATGCTGGGCCCGGGCGAGCACGCGACGATCGCCCGCGACTCCGTCATGGCCGTCTCGATGATCATCATGGGTCTCGTCCTGGGGCTGTGCCTGCTGGTGGGCGGGCTGCGCTACGGCGCGCTCGCGGTGCATCGCACGGGCACCTCGACCTATCTGGTGCTCCTCGTGGCGATGGGCGCGGGCGCTTTCGCGCTGCCTGCGGTGATCGGCGAGGGCGGGAGCTATCTGCCGGTCCAGGCGGTCGTGGTCGCAGCGCTCACAGTGGGGCTCTACGCGTTCTTCCTCATCCGGCAGATGGGCGCGCAGGCGGGTGACTTCCAGGAGGTCGAGGGCCCGGCCGCACCATCGGCCAATACTGCAGCGACCGCGCAGGCGGCTGGCCCGTCGGCGGGAGACTCGTCGGCTGGGAACCCGTCGGTCGATGACCCGACGGCAGGGCCCGTGCCGATCAGCCGCACTCTGCGCACCCACCGCACCGAGCTGCTCCTTCGCCTCGCGGTGCTGGTCGCGACGGTGCTGCCGATCGTGCTGCTGTCCCACACCATGGCCGCGCTGCTGGACGAGGGCCTCCCCCGGATCGGCGCCCCGGCAGCGCTGTCCGGTGTGCTGATCGCCGCGATCGTGTTCACGCCCGAGACGCTCACCGCGGTGCGCGGGGCGCGCGGTCACGAGATGCAGCGCGTGGTGAACCTCTGCCATGGCGCGCTCGTCTCGACGCTCGCGCTCACGATCCCCACCGTGCTCGTGATCGGGCTGCTGACCGGCACGCCCGTGGTGCTCGCAGAGTCGTCCGCGAACCTGCTCCTGCTCGGCGCCGTCTTCGCGGTCGCCGCGATCAGCGCCGCCGCCCCGCGCATGACGGCCGTGCATGGCGCCGTGCACCTCATGCTGTTCGCGCTCTATGTCCTCGCCCTCCTCTCCTGAGGCCGCCTCGCGATATGGTCACCGCGTGAGTGCGACGACGCTGCCCATCCCGACCGACGCCGGCGACCTGCCCGGGCTGCTGTGGCTGCCCGAGAGCCTCGAGGAGCCCGTGCCGGGCCTCGTGGTGCTGCAGGAGATCTTCGGCCTGTCCGAGTACGTCCAGCAGCGATGCGCAGATCTCGCCGCCCGCGGCTACGCGGTCCTCGCCCCGCAGCTCTTCGCACGGCTGGACCCGCCGGTGGTGGACCTGCCGGACGCTGAGGAGCTGCAGCCCTGGCTCGAGGAGGCGATGGCGCTCACCTCGGCGCTGCCCTGGGGGCGGGCGGAGGCCGACGCTCTCGCCGCGGTGGGTGCGCTGCGCGCCCACGGCGCGGTCGATGCAGAGCGGGTGGGGCTCGTGGGCTTCTGCTACGGCGGCGGGCTCGCGACCGCTGCGGCGGTCTCCGCCGCGGAGGAGGACCGGCCCGTGTCCGCGCTCGTGAGCTACTACGGCTCCGCACTGCCGACGCTGCTGGATCGCGCGGCGACTCTCGAGATCCCGGCGATCCACCACTTCGGCACGGCCGATGCCTTCATCCCGCTCGAGCAGGTGGAGCAGATCCGCGAGACCGTCACCGCCGGCGGCACCCGCGAGCAGGTCCGCTTCCTGCTCCACGACGGGGCCGGCCACGCCTTCGACAACCCCCACCCCGCCTTCCATCACGCAGGTGCAGCGGAGGCGGCCTGGCAGCAGACCCTCGGCTTCCTCGCCGAGGTCCTGCCCGTGCGGGGCTGACCCCGACTGCCCGACGCGGCGCGCCCCCGACACCGTCAGGTGCCGGGGGCGCATCTGTCAGCGAGCGTCCGTCAGTGCGCGATGGTGACCTCTTCGCCGGCCTTCGCCGAGGCGTAGCAAGCGTCGATCACCTGGGCGCGGCGCAGCGGCAGCGAGCCGTCGTGCGCGGCGACATCGCCGGAGCGGACCTTCTGCAGGAACTGGGCGACCGCGCCGGCGTGCCCGCCGTCCGGGCCCACGGCGGGGCTGAGCTCGGCCGGCATCCCCGCGACCTCAGTCCACACGGTGATCGTGTTGTTGCCGGGCGTGCCGCCCCACTCGATCGTCGCGCCGCCGTCAGAGCCGTAGAGGGTGACATAGCAGAGGTCCTCGGGGATCCATTGCGCCCAGCTGGACTCCAGCAGCAGCGTGCCGCCGGTGTCCAGGCGCAGGAAGGCGGTGGCGAGGTCCTCGACCTCGAAGGGCGCACCCTCCTCGACCTGGGAGATGCCGAAGCCGGAGCCGCCGCGGCCCTTGGGGCCGAACTCGGCGTGGGTCATGGCGGAGGCGGCGGTGACGCCCGGCTCGCCCAGCAGGTGCAGGGCCATGTCGAGCATGTGGATCCCGATGTCCATCATCGCGCCACCGCCGGACTTCTCCGCCTTGGTGAACCAGGTCCCGAGTCCCGGGATGCCCTGGCGCCGGACCCAGCCGGTCTTGGCGTAGTAGAGGGTGCCGAGCACGCCGGAGTCGACCACGTCCTTCAGCGCGGTGACGTCGCCGCGCTGGCGATGGTTGAAGGAGACGTCCAGGACCCGCCCGGTGCGGCGCGCGACCTCGACCATGCGCGCGGCGACCTCGCCGCTCTCCGCCATCGGCTTCTCGGTGAGGACGTTCACGCCCGCCTCGAGGGCGTGGATCGCCATCGGGGCGTGGAGGAAGGTCGGGGTCGCGATGGAGACGACGTCGAGCTCCTCCTCGGCGAGCATCTGCTTCCAGTCCTGGTAGCGGCCGGGCACCTGGTGCTTCTCGCCGAACTCCTCCAGGAGGTGCTCCTCCATGGCGGAGAGCGCCACGAGGTCCACGGTCGGGTCGGCGGCG
>DAHVRS010000025.1 GCA_027322375.1 Brachybacterium sp.
GATGCAGGCCGCGGTCGATGCTGCCAGCGACCCCGTCGCCTGCGCGTTCCTGCAACGCTGGGAGATCGGCTACGTCTACCAGGACCGGACGCTCTACCAGTACGACCCGCGCTACAGCGCCCTGGACGGCGACCTCTCCGGGATCGGCCCCGTCGTGTTCTCGACCTCGCACTCGACCCTGTACGAGGTGCAGTGCGATCCGGGCGACGGCGATATCGACTATGACCCGTTCTGACCCTGCCGCGGCGCCGCCACGCATGTCAGGCAGCGCCCGGCCGTACCTGCCCGTCCTCGACGTGGCCCGGATCCTCGCGGTCCTCGGCGTGATCGGCGTGCATGTGCTCGCCGACCCTGTCGCCGAGGGGCACGCGGGCACCGGCTGGCTCGTGCTGCGTCAGCTGATCTCCACCGCGGTGCCGGTGTTCTTCATGATGTCCGGGGCGCTCACCCTCACGCCCGGCGCGCACCGGAAGGGGCCGGGCGCCTTCCTCTCCCGCCGCGCGGTGCGGATCGTGCCCGCGCTCGTGGTGTGGTCGCTGTTCTACATGCTCATGGTGCAGCGCTGGACCGGTGCGGGACCGCTGAGCCTCGAGGAGATGGGGCGCCGGGTGATCACCGGCGAGACCTTCACCCATCTGTACTTCCTGTGGGCGATCGCGGGCCTGTATCTGCTCGCACCGGTGCTCGCCGCGTTCCTCGCCGCGGCGGGTGAGGAGCGGGCCCAGGGCCGACGCGCCTGGGTGATCACACTGGTAGCCTGCGCCTGGACGCTCGTCGTGATGGCGGTGCCGGCGCTCACGGCAGGATTCGAGGAGGGGCCGCTCGCCCCGGTGCAGCGCAGCGCACTCACCGATCCGTTGCTGTTTTTGGGGTGTTTCGTAGCGGGTCGTGCCGCGCTCGCAGCCCCGGTGACGCGCCGGCTCGGGGCGCTCTGCCTGTTCGCCTGCGTGCCGCTCATCGCGCTGATGAGCATGCTGGTCCAGGTCCCGGAGGCGGAGCAGCAGCTGTGGCATCAGCTGCTGATGCCCACCTATGTCTCACCGCTCGTGCTCGTCTGCTCGGTACTGCTCTTCGCAGGGGTCATCGCGTTCACGGCGCCGTGGCGGGTGGGGGAACGGGCGCAGCGGGTGCTGCGGGAGCTGGGGAACGCGACCTTCGGGGTGTTCCTGGTGCACTTCGCGGTGCTCATCGCGGCGCGGGAGCTGCTGCCGGTGCTCGACGGGCCGGCCTCGGCCGCGATGGCGGGGCTGTGGGCGCTCGTCGCCGCAGTCTCCTTCGCGCTCGCCCTGCCGATGCAGCGCGTGCCGGGACTGCGACTGATCGTCTGAGCCGAGGCCCGCGAGGACCTCGGCAGCCCCCTTCGCGGCGCACCCCGCGAGAGAGGCATTCTCGAGCGTCCAGCGGCGCAGGTGCGCCCGCTCGGGCCGGTCCCGGCCCTCGAGCGCGGCCCGCATCGCGGCCGCGACCTGGTCGGCGTCGTAGTCGCTCGCCCAGCCGAGGTGGTTGTCGCGGATCCGGTCGAAGGCCGCGCCCTCCCCGGCATGCACCACAGGGGTGCCGCAGGCGGTGGCGGCATAGATCTTCGTGGGCAGTGCGAACTCGTAGCCCTGCCCCGGTGTGATCGAGGACAGGCCCGCGACAGCGCCACGCAGATGGCGGGCCACCTCGGCGGGCGGGATCTTGCCGCGGAACTCCACGCCGTGCAAGCCGCGCTCGCGCACGGTCTGCTCGAGCGCGTCACGGCCGCTGCCCTCGGAGAAGAAGAGGATCCGGGCGGCGGGATGCGTGGTGCGGACCTGTGCGAAGGCGTCGAGGAACACCTCCGCGCCCTGCCACTCGGAGACCGTGCCGGCGTAGACGAAGTACGGGGAGGTGCCCACGGGATCCTCCCCGGAGTCCGGCCCGTCGGGCGCGAAGGTGTCCGTATCGATGCCGTTGCCGATCATGATCAGCGAGTCGCGCTCGCCGATCAGCTCCTCGAGGCGGTGCTGAACGCCGGGCGAGATCGTCAGCACGCGGGAGGCGCGCTTCCACACGGTCGTCTCGGCCAGGCGCACCGCGCGGCGCACGAGCGGTGGGACCCCGTCCACGGAGTCCGTCGCGTCGGACCAGACGTCGGCTGCGTAGAAGGTGTACGGGACCCGGCGCAGTGCCGCGGCGACCATGCCCACCAGCCCGGTGGTGGGCGGCGGCTCGATGACGAGCGCGTCGATCTCTCGCACCAGCAGGAGGCGCAGCGCGAGCGGGATGTCGAAGCTGAGATAGGAGAAGTAGCCGCGCACCTGGCCCTGGGCGTCACGCAGCACCGGCCAGCGCGAGGGGCGCCCGGCGCGGGCCGCACCGGTGGTGCCGGGCGGCGGGGTGGTGGTCAGCACCTTCACCTCGGCGCCCTGCTCCTCGAAGGCGCGCGCGAGGGCCTCGAGCCGGAACGCGGCCGCGCTAGCCTCGGGGGTGTACAGGCGCGTCGCGATCACCACGCGGGGGCGGCGCACCGGCCCCGCCCCCCGGCCGCGGCCCGGGCGCAGACGGGACAGGAGGGAAGCGACTCCCATCAGGCGCGCTCGCGCAGGGCGTCGACGCTGCGCAGGGACGCGCGGCCGTCGCCGTAGTACGGGGGACGTTCCGCGGTGGGGCGGGGGCGGGTGACGGCGGCGGTGAGCTCGGAGGGGTCCACGACCAGGCGATTCCAGTCGTTCTCGAGGGTCTCGACCCATTCGGTCTCGGTGCGCACCGTGGAGCACGGCGTGCCCAGCAGGTACGCCTCCTTCTGCAGGCCGCCGGAGTCGGTGACGACCGCGGCGGCGTGCTGGACGGCGTTGACCAGGTCCGGGTAGGCGACAGGGGCACCGACGTGGACGGCGCCGCCAGCGAGCTCGATCCCGGCCGCTTCGGCCTTCGCGACCAGGCGCGGATGGGCGAACAGGGCCAGCGGCATGTCCCGGTCCTGCAGCGCCTTGACGATCGCGGCGAGGCGGGCGGGGTCGTCGGTGTTGTCGGCGCGGTGGATGGTCGCGACCGCGTAGTCGGAGGCGGGGTCGATCCCCTCGGGCAGGGCGGCGGCCTGGTCCTTGACAGAGTCCGCGACGCGCAGGCACACGTCGGTCATGACGTCGCCGGTGACGAGGGTGCGCTCGGCGAGGCCCTCGGCGGCGAGGTGCTCGCGGGCCACCTCGGTGGGGGCCAGCAGCAGGTCCGCGCATATTTTCTTCGTCTAAAAGCATTAAATATATCTCCTTTATTTAATTTGAACGCACGCAATAATTTTAAATTAGTTAAATTTGTCTATTTTTAATATTTTACTTCATATTTTATTTTATATGATGCCGCCTAAAAATTCAGATACAAAATCTATTATAGGAATAACATGGGAATAATTCATTCTTAAAGGACCTATTAT
>DAHVRS010000304.1 GCA_027322375.1 Brachybacterium sp.
TGCAGCCGCCGGACCTCGAGACCCGCATCGCGATCCTGCGCAAGAAGGTCGCCCAGGAGAACACCGGCGAAGTGCCGCATGACGTGCTGGAATACATCGCCAGCCACATCGCCACGAACATCCGCGAGCTCGAGGGCGCACTGATCCGCGTGCAGGCGCTGCACTCGCTGTCGCGTCAGCCCATGGACGTCACCCTCGCCGAGTCGGTGCTCAAGGACCTGCTCTCCCACGACGACGGCGCCCAGATCACGGCCTCGACGATCATCGCCCAGACCGCGACCTACTTCGGGCTCTCGGTCGAGGAGATCGTGGGCACCGGTCGCTCGCGCCGGCTCGTCTCCGCACGTCAGATCGGGATGTACCTGTGCCGGGAGCTGACGGACATGCCCCTGATCCGGATCGGGGAGGAGTTCGGCGGCCGCGATCACACCACGGTGATGCACGCGAACAAGAAGATCTCCGAACTGATGAAGGAACGTCGCGCGATCTTCAACCAGGTCACGGAGCTCACAGCGCGGATCAAGAGCTCGAGCTCCTCGGCTCGGCAGTGAGCTGGAACTGACTCGATCACGGCCGACGGGACGCTGCGCGCCCCGTCGGCCGCTCTTGTCGCTCTGACGAATGACACAGCAGGTCAGAGGCCAGTTCTCCCCAACTGTGGATAACTCTGTGGACAGTGTGGATCGAGGGGCGTTCCTGCAGGAGCCGATGTGCACGGACGAATGACAAGAATCCGAGGAGGGCAGCGGAGCGTGCACAGTCCATCAACGAGCCGCCCGCTGCTCTCAACGATCCATCCAGACCGCCCGTCCCGTTGGCGACCTGCACAGATCGAGGTTGTCCACGAGATCCACAGTCGTGAAGAAGAGGACTGTAGTTCTGTTCGCGAGGGGGATGTGGATGGGCGGGTGGCGTGGTGCCGATCCCGGATCCTGTCATTTCGGTGCCGGGGAACGACGAGATTCCTCGACGAGGAGGGGTGCTGAGCGGGCAGCGAATGTGCCTGCGGGAACGCGCGAGGCCGCGGGACGTCAAGGATCGGGTTCGGTGCGTCGGCGCGAGCTCGCGGGAACCGATACGCTGTGCACCGTTCGCTCGCGCCGCGAGGTGCGAGCGGGATAGAACTCGTGACTCGACCACTGCGAAGGAGTGGCAACGGTGAAGTTCCACCTCGATCGCGGCGTCCTCGGCGACGCCGTCTCCTGGGCCACCCGAACCCTCCCCGTGCGACCGGCGATGCCGATCCTGCAGGGTGTGCGCATCGTCGCCGATGGCGGAGGTGAGCTGCAGCTGTCCACATTCGACTACGAGGTCAGCGCCCAGATCCGGCTCGAGGCCGAGGTGGACGAGCCCGGCGAGGTGCTGGTCCAGGGCCGGATGCTCTCGGACATCGTCCGGGCGCTGCCGAACAAGGACGTGTCCATCGCGCTGGAGGGCACGAAGCTGCAGGTCCGCTGCGGCAGCGCGCGCTTCGCGCTCGCGACGCTGCCGGTCGAGGAGTACCCGCAGCTGCCGAGCATGCCGCCGGTCGCCGGAATGGTCGCCGCCGACGTCTTCTCCGAGGCGATCTCGCAGGTCACGGTCGCGGCGTCGAAGGACGACACCCTCCCGCTGCTGACCGGCGTGAAGGTCGAGATCAGCGGCGAGACCATGACGCTCATGGCCACGGACCGCTACCGCCTGGCGCTGCGTGAGCTCACCTGGAACCCGTCCAGCCCGGGTGCGGAGCTCACCGCGCTGGTGCGCGGCCGCACCCTGCACGAGGTCGCCCGCTCCCTCGCCACCGGGGGCGGTGTCGAGATCGCGCTGTCGGAGGACGCGGGCGCGACCCTCATCGGTTTCGAGGCCGGAGGTCGCCGCACCACGTCGACCCTGGTCGACGGCGATTACCCGCCGGTGCGGCGCCTGTTCCCGGACACCTCGGCGATCACCGCCGTGGTCTCCACCGTCGGGCTCATCGACGCGGTCAAGCGCGTGTCCCTGGTCGCCGAGCGGAACACTCCGGTGCGCCTGTCCTTCAGCGAGGGCCAGGTCGCGCTCGAGGCTGGCGCCGGTGACGACGCGCAGGCCAGCGAGGTGCTCGAAGCTCATCTCGAGGGCGAGGACCTCGTCGTCGGCTTCAACTCGGGGTTCCTGCTCGACGGTCTGGGTGCTCTCGGCACCGAGTTCGCCCGCCTGACCTTCACCGACTCGATCAAGCCGTCGGTGATGACCGGGCAGGACTCGCTCGAGGGCGAGCCCGATTCGTCGTACAAGTACCTGATCATGCCGATGCGGATCTGAGGGAGGGAGAGCTCCCTCCGTGCAGCTGACCGCGCTGGACCTCACCGACTTCCGCTCGTACCGACGCCTCGAGCTGCCGGTGCGTCCCGGCATCACCGTGATGGTGGGGAAGAACGGGCAGGGCAAGACCAACATCGTCGAGGCCATCTGGTATCTCGCGACCCTGTCCAGCCACCGCGTCCCCCACGACGCCGCCCTCGTGCACCGTGGCGAATCGACCGCGGTCGTGCGGGCGAGCTTCGTGCGCGCCGGCCGGCCCCTGCAGGTCGACCTCGAGATCACCCCCGGCCGCTCGAACCGGGCGCGGCTCCAGGGACAGAACGTCGCCCGGCTCCGTGACCTGCTCGGCGAGGTGCGCGCGGTGCTCTTCGCCCCCGAGGACCTCGGGCTCGTGAAGTCCGATCCCGAAGGCCGCCGGCGTTTCCTCGACGAGCTGCTGTTCGAGATCGCCCCGCGCTTCGCCGCCGTGAAGGCGGACTTCGACCGCGTCCTCAAGCAGCGCGGCAACCTGCTCAAGCAGATGCGGTCGATGCGTCGCGGCCGCAGCGGACGCAGCGTCGGGGGCCTGGATCCCGCGGAGGCCGCCGCCTCGACCCTGTCGGTGTGGGATCAGCAGCTCGCCCGGCACGGCGCCGAGCTGCTGCGTGCCCGGCTCCATCTCGTGAACCGCCTCCGCCCGCATCTCGGTTACTCCTACCTCCGCGTCGCGACCGACGAAGGCGCGGAGCAGGCCCTCGATCTGCCACCGGACCAGCGCGGATCCGTCGACTCACCTGCCGATATCCGCTACCGCTCCGCGGTCCTGGACGCACTCGGCACCCTCCCCGGCGAGCTGCCGACGACCCTGGAGATCCACGACCGGATGCTCGCCATGCTCGGCGAGGGCCACGACGAGGAGATCGACCGCGGCACGAACCTCGTGGGGCCTCACCGCGATGACCTCGAGATCCGCCTGCACGACTTCCCCGCGAAGGGCTACGCGAGCCACGGCGAGTCCTGGTCCCTCGCGCTCGCGCTGCGACTCGCCTCCTACGACCTGCTCCGCCTCGAGGAGGGCGACCTCGGCGACGGCGAACCGATCCTGCTGCTCGACGACGTGTTCAGCGAGCTCGATGTGCACCGCCGCGAGCGCCTGGGCCGCATCATCACCGGTGCCTCGCAGGTCCTGATCACCAACGCGAACGACACCGACATCCCCGACTCCCTGGACGGCGAGATCCACCTGATCGACGTCACCCTCGGCGAGGCGGTGCCCCGCACGGGCGGGAGCCTGCCATGACCGGACACCGCAGCAGCGGAGGCCCCGGCCGGCCGCGGCTCGCGAACCCCTACGGGCTCTCCACCTGGGCGGGCACTGGCGAGGACGAGCCAGCACCCCGCCCGGCGGTAGCGAAGAGGATGGTGCCTGCGGCCCGGGAACCCGAGGATCTCGAGGACAGCGCGGAGTCGGAGCCCTTCGACCCGCCGGAGCTGCCGATTGCGGCCGACCCCTTCGAGCTCGCCCGCCGCACCGTGAACCGCTCCCGCGCCGCCGCACGCGACCGCGGACTCTTCCCGATCTCCGCGAAGACGCAGGCCAGAGACCTGCGGGACCGGTCCGGGCGGGCTCCCGGCTACTCGGGTTCCCGGCCCGACCCCCGCGATCCGCAGGGCATCGAGATCGTGCTGCGCAAGGTGCTGGGGGACCTCGGGTGGACCGCGGGGATGAACACCGGGCGGGTCCTGGACGAGTGGGACGAGATCGTCGGCGAGCGTCTGGCGACCCACTGCCGCCCCGTCTCCTTCGAGGACGGCGTGCTCGTGGTCTCCGCCTCCTCCTCCGCCTGGGCCTCCCAGCTGCGCATGCTCACCCCGCAGCTCATCACCACGATCGAGGAGCATGTGGGCTCCCACGTCATCTCCGAACTGAAGGTCACCGGCCCCGCTGCCGCGCAGCGCACCTGGAAGAAGGGCCGCCGCACCGTCACCTGGCGCGGCCCCCGCGACACCTACGGCTGACCTGCGCGAACATCCCTCTCGAGGGTTCCTTCACGATCTGTGCGAACACCCCTCCGGAAGACGCCCGCGAGACCTGCGCGGAGAGTGCGTGCGGGCACCGCCGCAGGTCGGGCCGCTGTCACACGCCGTCACGCGATCGGGCGCCCCTGCTACGGTGGGCGCCGACGAGCTGATGACGCTCGCGTGCACTGGGGTCGGTGAAATTCCGAGCCGGCGGTGATAGTCCGCGACCCGAGGGCCCAATGGCCCGAGGCTGACCAGGTGAAACTCCTGGACCGACGGTGAGAGTCCGGATGGGAAGCGCACGTGGACGGAGTCCTCGGGCGACCCTGCCGTTCCCACACGGGCACGACCTGGCACCCCGGGCGACGCCGCCCCTCCTCTTCCCCTCCCTCCGGGACCGCGAGCAGCGGATGGAGGGAAGGCCCATGATCACTGCCGCGGAGTCCCGCGCCCTGCAGCGAGCCCTCGAGCTCGCGGCGGACCACGCCGTCCCGCTCGGCCCGAACCCGCGCGTGGGCTGCGTGCTCCTCGCCGCCGACGGGACCGTCCTCGCCGAGGGCCACCACCGCGGCGCCGGCACCGTCCACGCCGAGGCCGACGCGCTTTCTCGCGCGGGCTCGTCCGACGCGCTGCGCGGCGCGACCGCGGTGGTCACCCTCGAGCCCTGCACCCACACCGGACGCACCGGTCCGTGCGCAGGTGCCCTGCTCAGCGCCGGGATCAGCCGGGTCGTGATCGCGCGCCGAGACCCGAACCCCGTTGCCACCGGCGGCATCGACCGTCTGCGCGAGGCCGGGGTCGAGGTGGTCACCGAGGTGCCTGCGGAGCTCGCCCAGGCCGCTGCCGCGCTGAACCGCGGCTGGGAGCACGGCCTCGTCCATGCCCGGCCCCTGGTCACTGCGAAGCTCGCCCTCACCCTCGACGGCCGCGCCGCCGCGGCCGACGGCACGAGCCAGTGGATCACCGGAGCCGCCGCCCGCGAGGAGGTCCATCTCCTGCGCACCACCTGCGACGCGGTCCTCGTCGGGACCGGCACCGCCCGCGCCGACCATCCCTCCCTCACCGCCCGCCGAGCCGACGGCACCCTCCACCTCCGTCAGCCCCTTCGCACCGTCATGGGGCTCTCCGACGTCCCGTCCCTGCCTGCCGTCGACGGTGCCGGTGAGGCGCTGCACCTGAGGACCCAGGACCCGGCCGCCGCGCTCGAGACCCTGTTCACGCGCGGGATCCGGCACGTGCTCCTCGAGGGCGGACCCACCCTCGGCGCCGCCTTCCTCCGTGCCGGCCTCGTCGACGAGCTGATCCTCCACCTCGCCCCGACCCTGCTGGGCGCCGGCCGCGCAGGCCTCGGTGACCTCGGCATCACCACCCTCACCGAGCGCCTGGACCTCGAGCTCGTGGACCTCGCCCGACTGCCCACCCCCGGGGGACGCACCGACGTGCGCCTCACCCTCCGCCCCCTCACCACCGCTTGAGAAGGAAGGAAACCACCATGTTCACCGGCATCATCGAGGAGCTCGGCACGCTCGAGTCCCTCACCCCCGGCGCCGACCCCGCCACCCTCACGATCCGATCCCCGCGCGTGCTCGAGGGCATTGCGCTGGGCGATTCGATCGCCGTGGACGGCTGCTGCCTCACCGTCACTTCCCACAACGGAGAGCGGTGGACCGCCGACGTCATCGCCACGACGCTCGCCGCGACCACGCTCGGCTCCCGCACCGCGGGCGACCGCGTGAACCTCGAGCGCTGCGTGCGCGTCGATGCGCGCCTGGACGGCCACATCGTCCAGGGCCACGTGGACGGGACCGGCGAGGTGATCAGGCGCGAGGAGGAGGCGGGCACCACCCTGTTGCGCCTGCGCCTGCCGGTCGGGCTCGCCCGCTACGTGGTCGACAAGGGCTCCCTCGCCGTGGACGGGGTCAGCCTCACCGTCGCCGCGATCGACGGCGACGAGGTGACGATCGGGCTCATCCCCGAGACCCTCGAGCGCACCACCCTGGGCCGCCGCGCCGTGGGCGACCGCGTGAACCTGGAAGTCGATGTGCTTGCCAAGCACCTGGAGAAGCTCGCCGCAGGGCTCCTGCCCGGAACGGAGCAGGACCGATGAGCACCACCCACCTCACCAGCACTGACACCACCAGCACAGGCGCCACCAGCGCTGACACCACAGTCCTCCGCCTGGATCCGGTCCCCGACGCGCTCGCGGCGATCGCCGCCGGCCGGCCCGTGGTGGTCGTGGACGATGAGGACCGCGAGAACGAGGGCGACCTCATCCTCGCCGCCTCCGCCGCGACCCCCGAGGTGATCGCCTTCGCCGTCCGGTACTCGAGCGGCCTGCTGTGTGCGCCGCTGACCGCCGAGCGGGCCGACGCCCTCGAGCTGCCGCTCATGGTCGCGAAGAAC
>DAHVRS010000315.1 GCA_027322375.1 Brachybacterium sp.
GGGCTTGCCGTGGGTGACCTGGTCGGCGGTGACGAGCCCAGCGGGGACGGCGAGGCCCGTCCGCGCCCAGCGGGCCTCGAACAGGTCGCGGGTGCAGGAGGTGACGATGGTCCAGGTCGCGCGGCCCAGGCGCTGGGCGGCCTCGTCGAGCTCGGCGAGGACTCGTTCGGTGCCGGGCAGGACGAGGATGCCGTCCACGTCCTGGATCTCGAGCTGCTCGATGCGGTCGTGCGCGGCGGCGAGGTCCGCCTCGGTCATGTCCGGCGGCAGCTCACCGAGGACCTGGCGCGCGGGCTTGCCGTGCTGCTGCGGCCCGAACTCGAGGTCGAGTCCGAGCTCGGAGAAGAGCAGGTTCCACGAGCGCTCGACGGCGGGGCCGGAGTCGATGAGCGTCCCGTCCATGTCCAGCAGGAGCCCGGAGGTGCGCATCGGGAGAGCACGCTCGACGGCGGCGGTCGCGCCGGAGGGAGCAGGAGAAGTCGCCATGCCTCCAGGCTCTCATATCCGGCCCCTTCCGCCCCATGGACCTGCCGCATGCATCACTGCAGGTGAACGTAGAGTGTCGTGCATCATGACGACTGCTGAGACCACCGCTTCGCAGGCCTCCCCCGAGGAGGCGTCGACGCTGCGCACGATCCGTCGCACGGGCCTGTCGATCGGGCTCGCGACGGGACTTTACGGCATTTCCTTCGGCGCGCTCGCGACCGCCTCGGGCCTGGACGTGTGGCAGGCGATGGTGCTCTCCGCGGTGATGTTCACCGGCGGCAGCCAGTTCGCCTTCATCGGGGTGCTCGGCGGAGGCGGCTCCGCACTCGGCGCCGCGCTCGCCTCGCTGCTGCTTGGCATCCGCAACACGCTGTACGGCCTGATCCTCGCTCCGTCGCTGCCGCGCGGCGGCTGGCGCGGGGCGGCGCGGGCGCAGCTCACGATCGACGAGTCCGCGGCGCTGGCCGCGACCGGCACCACCACGGCGCAGAAGCGGGCCGGGTTCTGGGCCGCCGGGGTGTCGGTGTACGTCTTCTGGAACCTGTTCACTCTGGTCGGCGCGATCGCCGGGCAGTACGTGGCCGATCCTGCGGCCTGGGGTCTGGATGCCGCGGCGGCCGCGGCCTTCCTCGCGCTGCTGTGGCCGCGCCTGCGCAGCGGGGACGCGGTCACGATCGCGGTCGCCGCGGCGTTCATCGCCCTGCTCACCACGCCCGTGCTGCCGCCGGGGCTGCCGGTCCTCGCCGCGGCGCTGGTCGCCGTGGTCGCGGGGCTCCTCCCCTCTCGCCGGCCCGTGCACCTCGAGGGCGTCGAGGACGAGAGTGTGGAGGACGAGGGCGCGCAGCGTGAGAGCGCGGAGCGTGAAGGCGCGGAGCGTGAGGGCACGGCGACGGCCGACGGGGCTGAGGAGGCGGAGCGATGAGTCTGGTGTGGATCGCGGTGATCGCGGCGTCGGCGCTGTCCTTCGTGCAGAAGTGGGTGGGCTATCAGGCACCGCCGGATGTGCTGGACCGGCCGCGCGTCTCGCGGGTGACGACCCTGCTGCCCATCGCGCTGCTCGGGGCGCTGGTCGCGACGCAGACGGCGACCAGCGGGAGCCTGCTGGTGCTCGATGCACGCTTGGCGGCGCTCGGCGCGGCGGCGGTGCTGCTGTGGCTGCGTGCCCCGTTCCTCGTGGTCGTGGTGGGGGCGGCGGTCGTCGCGGCGGGGCTGCGAGCGCTCGGCATCGGCTGAGCCCTGTCATCGGCTGGGCTCCGGCAGGCTCAGCGCCTGACGCTCCGCCCCTGACACGCAGGCCCGGCCGGTCTCAGGCTCAGCTGTCCCCTGCCGTACGGCCCACGTCGATGGCGCGGCGCGTGGCCATCCGCGCACCCTTGCGGTCCTTCAGCGCGTCGTAGGCGAGCGCGAGGCGGAACCAGGCGCGCCAGTCCTGCTCAGCGCCCTCGCGCTCCTGGAGCACGGTGCGGGCCGCCTCGAACTCGGCCCGGCGATCCTCCCCGTCGGCGTCCGCGGGCGGGGCGTACTGCGCGGAAAGGCGCGAGGCGGCCAGCCCGAAGAGCACCTCCCGCCAGGTCACCCAGATGGTGAGCGCGAGCAGGATGACGACGCCGAGGGCGAGCCCGTAGCCGAGCGGGCCCCCGGCGCGCATGAAGCCCCACGCGATCCAGCCCAGCCCGTACGCGTAGGCGGCGGTGATCAGGGTCAGCAGCGCGACCAGGAGCCTGTCCTTCATCTCTGGGCCCGTCTCAGCCGAGGTCCATAAAGCCGTCCAGGCCCACGGTGAGGCCCGGGTGCGCGGCGACCTCGCGCACGCCCAGCAGCACGCCGGGCATGAAGCTGATGCGGTCGAAGGAGTCGTGGCGGAGCACGAACTGCTCCCCCACCCCACCGAACTGGATCACCTCGTGGGCGACGAGGCCCCGCTGGCGCACCGCATGGATGTGGATGCCGTCGATGACCGCGCCGCGCGCGCCCTCGGGATCGTGCTCCGTCGCGTCCGGGACAGGGCCCAGCCCGGCTGCGGCGCGGCCGCGCGCGATCGCGGCGGCGGTGTGGCGGGCGGTACCGGAGGGGGCATCGAGCTTGTTCTCGTGGTGCATCTCGATGACTTCGGCGCTGTCGTAGTAGCGCGCAGCGATCTCGGCGAAGCGCATGGCGAGAACGGCGCCGATCGCGAAGTTCGGGGCGATGAGCACGCCCACCTCGGGGGCGCCGGCGAGCTGGCTGCGCAGCGCCTCGAGCGCCTCGTCGGTCCAGCCGGTCGTGCCCACCACGGCGTGGATGCCGCGGTCCACGAGCCAGCGCACGTTCTCGGCGGTGACGGAGGGGATGGTGAGGTCGATCGCGACCTCGGCCCCGGCCTCGGCGACCTGGTCGAGGGAGTCGTCGCGACCGATCGTCGCGACGAGCTCGAGATCCTCGGCCTGCTCGACGGCGGCGCAGGCGGCGGCGCCCATGCGGCCAGCGGCGCCGAGCACTGCGACGCGGGTGGGGCGGGAGGCGGGGGTGGGGGTCATGGCAGCTCCTGGGTGGGGTGGGCAGTGGACTGGGACCGGCGGGATCTACGGCAGGCAGGTCCCGGGCGGGATGCGGGCTGGGTCCGACGGGGTCAGGGTGTCGTGGCGGGGCCGATCTCGACGCGAGTGCTGAAGGAGCCGGCAAGACGCGCGGCGAGCTGGAGGACGTCCTCGAGGCTCACGTTCGCGATCCGGGCGAGGGTCTCGTCCACGCTCGTGTACCGGCCGTGGACCAGCTCGATCGTGCCGAGGCGACCCATACGGGAGCTCGTGTCCTCCAGGCCCAGCGCGAAGGAGCCGGTGATCTGGCCGACGGCCCGGTCCAGCTCTTCCTGGGCGATGCCCTCGCCGCCCATCCGATCCAGCTCCTCGCCGAGCAGCTCGACGACCTGTGCGGTGCGGCCGGGACGGCAGGCGGCGTACATGCCGAACAGGCCCGCCTCGCGGTAGCCGGCGCTGAAGGAGTACACGGAGTAGGCCAGCCCCCGCTTCTCGCGGACGGTCTGGAAGAGGCGGGAGGACATCCCGCCTCCCAGCACCGACATGAGCACCGAGAGGGTGTGGCGGTCCTCGCTCAGCGCGGTGAGGCCGCGTCCGCCGAGGTAGATGTGGTTCTGCTCGGTGGGGCGCTCGAGGCGGTGCGGGATGAGCGCGCTGACCTCGTCGGCCGGGCGGCCGGTCACGGTCGGAAGCTCCGCGGTGGCGGTGCGCTGGCGCGGGAGTGCCCCGTCCTCGAGCTCCCAGCCGCCGCGGCGCAGACCGGCGAGCACGAGCGCGGCGAGCTCATCGTGGTCGATGTCGCCGACGGCGGTGAGCACGAGGTTCTCGGGCCGGTAGTGCTCGGCGTAGTGGGCGCGCACGTCCCCGATGCTGAGGTCGGTGACGGTCTGCACGGTCCCGCCGACGGGCCGGCCGAGCGGGGTGTCAGGACCGAGTGCGTCGGCGAGGAAGGTCTCGTAGCCGATGTCGCCGGGGTCGTCCTCGGCCATCGCGAGCTCCTCGAGGATGACCTCGCGCTCGGTGGCGAGGGCCTCGTCCTCGAGGAGGGAGGCGGTGATCATGTCGGTGAGCACGTCCACGGCCATGGGGACATCGGCGGAGCGGACACGGCCGTAGTAGAGGGTGTGCTCCTTGGCGGTGACGGCGTTGGAGTCGCCGCCCACCTCGTCGAAGGCGGCGGCGATGTCCATCGCGCTGCGGCGTCGGGTGCCCTTGAACAGCAGGTGCTCGAGGACATGGGTGGAGCCGGCGTGGGCGGGGGTCTCGTCGCGCGAGCCGACCGGGAGCCACAGGCCGATGCTCGCGCTGCGGACGCTGCGGTCCGTCTGGGTGAGCAGGCGCACGCCGCCCGGGAGGATGCTGCGGCGCACCCCGGTGGCGGGGTCGAGCATCACGTCGGAGGCGGGGTCGAGGTAGGAGAGGTCGAAAGGCATCGCTCGATTGTCCCACGCATTGACGCGCCGCCTGGGAGACCCCTCTCACCCCACGTGGCGCCGGAGCAATGCCAAGGCGGCCCATCGCCTGTGGAAACGCGGCGAGGGCGGCACCCCGGATGGGGTGCCGCCCTCGCGCGAGTGCTCAGAGACTGAGCTGCGGGATCACCCCGCGGCGCTGTCCTCGGACGCGGCGGACTCGTCCGCCTCGTCCACGATCACGCCGAGGGAGATCTTGCCGCGGGAGTCGATCTCGCGGATCTCGACCTCGATCTTCTGGCCGACCTTCGCGACGTCCTCGACGTTCTCGACCCGCTTGCCGTCGTTGAGCTTGCGCAGCTGCGTGACGTGGAGCAGACCGTCCTTGCCCGGGGTGAGCGAGATGAAGGCGCCGAAGTCGACCACGCGCACGACGGTGCCGAGGTAGCGCTCGCCGGCCTCGGGGACCATCGGGTTCGCGATCGCGTTGACCGCCGAGCGGGCGGCCTCGGCCGAGGGGCCGTCGGTCGCGCCGATGTAGACGGTGCCGTCGTCCTCGATCGTGATGTCCGCGCCGGTGTCGTCCTGGATCTTGTTGATCATCTGACCCTTCGGGCCGATGACCGCACCGATCTTGTCGACGGGGATGGTGACCGCGAGGACGCGCGGGGCGTGCGGGCTCATCTCGTCGGGGGTGTCGATCGCCTCGTTGAGGACGCTGAGGATGTGCAGGCGCGCCTCGCGAGCCTGCGACAGCGCGGAGATCAGCACGGAGGCAGGGATGCCGTCGAGCTTGGTGTCCAGCTGGATCGCGGTGATGAACTCGGTGGTGCCGGCGACCTTGAAGTCCATGTCGCCGAAGGCGTCCTCGGCACCGAGGATGTCGGTCAGTGCCGCGTACTCGGTCTTCCCGTCAATGGTGTCCGAGACCAGACCCATGGCGATACCGGCGACCGGGGCGCGCAGCGGCACGCCGGCGTTCAGCAGCGACAGGGTCGAGGCGCACACGGAGCCCATCGACGTGGAGCCGTTGGAGCCGAGGGCCTCGGAGACCTGACGGATCGCGTAGGGGAACT
>DAHVRS010000321.1 GCA_027322375.1 Brachybacterium sp.
GGGGTCCAGTTCGAGCCGCCGTAGGCACGGATGCGTCCAGCGCGGAGGTGCTCGTCCATGACGTCCACGAATTCGCCGACGGGGATGTCGAGGTTGTCGCGGTGCATCATGTACATGTCCGCATAGTCGGTGCCCTGGCGCTCGAGGGACTCCTCGAGCTGGCGGGTGATCGACTCGGGATCGCAGTGCGGGGTGTGGGCGCCCTTGGTGATGACGACGACGTCCTCGCGCACTCCGCGGTTCTGGACCCAGGTGCCGAACAGCTTCTCGACGTATCCGCCGCCGTAGATGTAGGCGGTGTCGAAGGTGGTGCCGCCGATCTCGTAGAAGGCGTCGAACATCGCCGAGGCGTGGGCGAGGTTCATCTGGTTGTCGCAGCCCATCACCAGGCGCGAGATCTTCTTGTCGATCCCGGGGATGGTCCCGTAGGTCATCGCGGGACCGGTGGTCACGCTGCCGGCGGCGAGGGGGCGGCCGGTGAGGGTGGGGATGTTCGCGTCATCGCGCTCGAAGGGGTAGCGCAGGGACAGCTCCTCGCGCCAGGCGTCGAGCGCGCGGGCCTGGCCCAGCGAGTTCAGTGCGGTGAGCTCGGGGACCTCTCCGCCGTCGTGGGCGGCACGGGCGAGGGCGTCGGCCTCGAGCGCGTAGGCGGAGGCGGCGGGCACCTCGATCCGGCGGGGCTCCTCCCCCACCACGTCGAGCTCGATGACCTGCTTATCGCCGAGGCCCCACGGATCGCTGAGACGCAGCACGCCCTTCGAGCCGGTGACGGTCGCGGACTGCGGATCGGACAGGCGCACGCCGGTGCGGAGGCTCGCGGTGATCCCGCCGGCGAAGGTGAGCTGGGCGGTGGCCCACTCGTCCACGCCGGTCTCGCCGATCGTGCCGGAGCCGACGAGCGAGGTGGGCTCGGCGAAGGCCTTCCCGTTCACGGCGCCAGCGACGAAGCGGGCGAAGGAGAGCGGGTAGCAGCCCACGTCGAGGATGCCGCCGCCGGCGGTCGCGGTGTCGAACAGGCGCCCGCTGCGGGCGCCGGTGTCGAAGGCGAAGGAGGCGTCCACGTGGGTGATCTCGCCGATCGCGCCGGAGGCAAGCAACTCGAGGACCTGCACGGTCTGCGGGTGGAAGCGGTACATGTACGCCTCGAGCAGCACCTTGCCGCTGCGGGCGGCGAGGTCCAGCAGCGCCATGGAGGTGCCGGAGTTCGGGGTCAGCGGCTTCTCGCACAGGACGTGCTTGCCGGCCTCGAGGGCCTGCGCGGCGAGCGTGGCGTGGCCGGTGTGGACGGTGGAGATGTAGACGGCGTCGACCTCGTCGGAGGCGAGCACCTCGGCGTAGTCGCCGATGATCGCGGGGCCGGCGAGGGGGAACTCGTCCGCAAAGGCGCGAGCGCGCTCGGCGGAGCTCGAGCCGACGGCGACGAGCACGCCGTCCTGGGAGTGGGGCAGCTGGGTCGCGAAGCGGCGCGCGATCGAGCCGGGGCCCAGGACGGCCCAGCGGAACGGAGTGGCGGTGGTGCTCATGGGCAGAAGGTCCTTCGTTGGTCCGGTGCATGCCGTGAACGTTCACGGATGAAGCAACGCTATCCCGTTCGGGGCGTGCTCACAAGCGGATCCGCACCTGCATCGCCGCGGCGTCGCGGCGCCCGCTCTGTTCCGCGCGAACGGCACCCCTCGCGACCCGACTTGTTGAGAACCGTTGACGACACAGCGCCATCCTGCCATGATCCACCTCACAAGGGAACGTTCACGTGTCTAGTGACCGCTCGACGAGGAGTGTGTGCATGACCCGCCAGTCCGCCGTCAGATCTCGCCGTCCGTCCGCGCCACCACCACCTTCGCCACCAGCACCGGCACCGCCGGGACGAGGACCCGGCCGCCGCGCCGTCCTCGCCGGGGCCGCCTCGCTCCCGCTGCTCGCCGCCGCGGGCTGCGGCTCCCCCGAGACGATCTCCTCGGACCCATCCGAGCTGGTCATGTGGTACTGGAACCGCTCGGCGAGCCCGGAGCTGCTCGCGCAGGCCGCGGAATCGATCCCCGGCACGGACAAGCATGTCCGTGCGGACGTGATCGGCACGAGCTTCGACACGAAGCTGCGCACCAGCCTCGCTGGGAAGGCGTACATCCCCGACATCACCTATATCAACTCCAACAACGCTCTGTACTTCACCAACGAGGACCTCTTCCTGGACCTCGGCGAGCTCGGGGCCGACGCCGTCAAGGACGACTTCTACGAGTGGAAGTGGAACCTCGGCATCACGCCCTCAGGACGCTTCCGCTTCTTCCCGCTGGACATCGGCCCCACCGGCTTCTTCTACCGCCAGGACGTGTTCGAGGAGGCAGGCCTTCCCAGCTCGCCGGAGGACGTCTCCTCCGCGGTCAGCACCTGGGAGGACTGGATCGCGCTCGGTGCCGAGCTGAAGGGTTCTGCCGAGTCCTTCTTCGTCAATGACGCGCAGACCGTCTACGAGGGCGTCCTGAACTCCAGCCCGGAGCGCTACTTCGACGAGGACGACAACGCCCTGTACCTGGAGGACGGCTCTGCGATCCGCGAAGCCTGGGACATCACCGTCGCCGCGATCCAGGCCGGCATCACCGCGGGCATCCCCCGCGATCGAGGCACCGACCAGAACGCCGCCTGGTCCTCCGGCCGCACCGCCGGACACATCAGCGCCGCCTGGTGGTCGCAGATCCTCGCCGAATCCGCCCCGGGCACCGAGGGACTGTGGCGCCTGGCCTCCCAGCCCGTGCGCGCCGGCAACAACGGCGGCTCCTTCGCGGCGCTGCCCCACACCTGCAAGGACCCCGAGGCAGCGCTCGAGTTCCTCATGTGGATCAACTCCCCTGCCAACCAGGCCCTCGCCTACGAGGACGTGCAGCTCTTCCCCTCCACCCCGGCGTCCTTCGAGCAGCTCGACTACTCCGGCACCTTATTCGGCGACCAGGATCCGCTGGAATTCTTCTCCGCCGCCGCAGAGACCGTGCCCACGAGCTTCATCAGCACCTACGAGACGATGATCGGCGGCTCCTTCACCTTCGAGATCACGAACATCGAGACCTCCGGCAAGGACCCCGAGCGCGCCTGGGAGGACGCTCTGTCCCAGGCGGACCGGGTGCTCACGAAGCGGGGTGTTGACGCATGAGCGCCGCCCCCGCTGCCCTCGTCGGCCACACTGGACCCACGGGCGCCGCCGCCCCCGACTCCCCACCGGGCCTGCGCGATCCCAAGGCGCGCCGCAGGCGCCACCGTCGCGAGTCGCTGCCGCTGTATCTCGCGATCTCGCCGTTCTACGTGCTCTTCGCGATCTTCGGCCTGTTCCCGATCGTCTTCTCGATCGTGCTGTCCTTCACCGACTGGGACGGGATGGGCGAGATCTCCTTCGTGGGCCTCGCCCAGTACCAGTTCCTCGTCACCGACGAGCGGTTCTGGAACGCGGTGGGGAACACCTTCATCATCTGGTTCCTCTCCACGGTGCCGATGCTTTTCCTCGCGATGGTGATCGCGTTCCTGCTGCACCAGAACATCCGCTTCACCCCCTTCTACCGGGTCGCGTTCTTCCTCCCGAACGTCACCTCGATGGTCGCGATGGCGATCGTGTTCGGCTCCGTCTTCTCCGACACCTTCGGGCTCGTGAACTC
>DAHVRS010000346.1 GCA_027322375.1 Brachybacterium sp.
CGGCGGGCGGTCGCGGCGTTCGAACGCTGGTCCCGGCACCTGCCCGACCAGGTCGCCGCGATCCTGACCTTCATGGTGATGCCCGAGCAGGCGGGGATGGGTGACGAGCCGTGGTTGATGATCCGCTGCGTCTACGTGGGCCTGGACGAGGACGAGGGGAACACGGTCCTGGACCGACTGCGCCGGGCCGCCCCTCCCGATGAGCAGACTGCCGGCCCCGTCTCCTGGCCCGAGTGGCAGAGCTCGAAGGACGACCTGTTCCCCGATGGTTCCCGCGGGTTCTGGCGCAACGTGGCGTTCACCCGTATGGACGAGGACGCGCTGGATGCGATCCTCTCGATCGCCCGGCAGCTTCCCGGGCGAGGCACCGGAGTGGACATCCACCTGCTCGGAGGTGCCTTCGCCCGCGTGCCCGAGGACGCGACGGCCTTCCCCAACCGCACCGCTCGCTTCTGGATGAACATCTACGGCTT
The DNA here is from genome assembly GCA_027322375.1 of Brachybacterium sp. Lineage (GTDB taxonomy): Bacteria > Actinomycetota > Actinomycetes > Actinomycetales > Dermabacteraceae > Brachybacterium. The sequence goes on from DAHVRS010000346.1 coordinate 474, forward strand.
CTGGCAGCAGGCCGGCGACGACTCGTTCCTCAGCTCCTTCGCCGAGCATTCCCGCGCGGTGATGCGAAGGCTCAGCGAACACGGCGAATACGTCAACTTCCGGTCTCGCGAGCACACGCGTCCGATCACCGACTTCACCCGCCACATCTACGGTGAAGAGAAGTACCGCCAGCTGCAGCGGGTCAAGCAGCAGTACGACCCCGCGAACCTGTTCCGCAGCAACTACAACGTGGCGCCCGAGAGATAGAGCGGAACCTGGCCCTGCGTCGCTCGGGCGGTTCCTCGGCGGGCTGTCGTCGAGGAATCATCGCGGGCTATCACCGAAGAGCCACCACGGGCCGTCGCCGAGCGATCGTCGCGCGCTGTGACCCTGGATCCATCCCGCAGGTGTCGCAGCCGGACCGCGCGGGCGTCGGCGCGGCGGTGTCAGTTGTTGCCCTGGAGACACTCCACGGTGCCGTCGACCACGGCATCGCCGATGCTGGCCTGGTCGAAGCTGATGGTGCCGTCCTCGGCGGTGATGTCCTCGGTCGAGCTGCTCTTCTCGGGCTCGCCCCGGTCGTGGAGCTTGACCATGGCGAACTCACCCGGCGTCACCTTGACCACAGGCAGGTCCTCACGCATCGTGATCACGACGTTGCGGATGGTACCCGGCTCCCCGTTGCAACGCACGATCTCGGGGGTGAACTCCGTGTCCTCGCCCTCGAGCGCGATCTGCAGCGTGCCTGCGGACTCACCCTCATCGGCCTCATCAGCCTCGTCCGCGTCGTCCTCTGGGTCGCCGGATGCCTCGTCGTCGGTCGCCGACTCGTCGTCGGTCGTCGATTCGTCGTCGGATCCGGACTCCCCATCGTCGGTGTCCGTCTCCTGGTCGTCGGAGTCGGAGTCGGTCTCCTGGTCCTCGGAGTCGGTTGCGTCCTCCGCGGGCTCGGAGGCCTCCACGGCGCCTCCCTCGTCGCTGCCCGCCGACGGTGACTGCTCCTGCTGCCCCCCGCATGCGGTCAGGGCCAGGGCGAGGGCTGCTGCGGCGGTTGCGGATCGGACGAGGATCGAATTCTTCATGATCTGAGGTATAGCACGCACGGAAACGGCGTGGAACGCCGCCGGGGAGTGCGGTCCCCCACGCTCGCCGTGGCGCGTGAGGGATGCCCCAGCCCGAGAGGCTCTCCGGGGCCTGAACAGTCTTGTCGACCACATGCTCGGGCGGCCCGCCGCGGAGGGGACGATCGTGCTCAGGCCGCCCGCGGCGGAGGGGACGGACGATGGCCTCGCCCGTCCCCCGCGCGGCCCCGCAGCTATGGGGCGGGTCCGCTCCCGTCACTGCGGGGCCGGACCCGTCCCGCTGCTGCGGGGCCGATACGGGCGCGGTCAGCTCAGCGGCTGCGCATCCCGGTGGGCGATGTGGTCCGGACGCGGCGCGGAGGCCGCGAAGGGATCCTGCAGAGCGTTCTCGACGCTGTTGAACACCAGGAAGATGTTCGAACGCGGGAACGGCGTGATGTTGTTGCCCGAGCCGTGCATGATGTTCGAGTCGAACCACAGGGCCGAGCCCGCCGGTCCGGTGAACTGATCGATGCCGTGGCGGTGGGCCATGTCGGTGATGACCTCCTCGGAGGGCACCCCGACCTTCTGCTCCTTCAGCGAGGACTTGTGGTTGTCCTCCGGGGTCTCGCCCAGGCTCGGCACGAAGGTGCGGTGCGAGCCGGGCATCACCATCAGTCCGCCGTTGTACGGGAAGTTCGGCGTCAGCGCGATCGAGCAGCTGACAGCGCGAGGAGCGGGCATGCCGTCCTCCGCGTGCCAGGTCTCGAAATCCGAGTGCCAGTAGAACCCGCTGCCCTTGAAGCCGGGCATGTAGTTGATGCGGGTCTGGTGCAGGTACACCTCGGACCCCAGCAGCTGCCGGGCATGATCCAGCAGTCGCGGATCGCGCGAGAGCTGGTCGATCAGCTCGCTGATCTGCTGGACCGCGAAGATCGAGCGGACCTCGCCGGACGCCTTCTCGGTCACCACGCGCTCGTCGCTGCGCAGCGACTGGTCGGAGGTGAGCCGGTTCAGCTCGGCCTGGTAGGTCTTCACCTCCTCCGGCGCGATGAAGTCCGGCAGGATGGTGAAGCCGCGCTGGTCGTGGTCACGCAGTGCGTCGGCGTCGAAGGGGCCGTCATCGGCGCTCCCCCACACGGTGGGATGTTCACGCGCGAAGGGCTCCATCGCCTCCGTGAGTCGCGTGCGGTAGAGATCGTCGGTCATGGTCGCCGTAGACAAATGGTTTCCTTTCCTCGATCGTTCTCATTCTGCTGGCACGCCCGCGGCCGCAGCGCGACCGAGAACATGCCGAAGCCGGGCGGTGGGCCCGGCTGCGTGAGCGACCGTACCTGGCTTAGCGCGAGTGTTCTACCTGGTCGTCGCTTCGCGGAGGCGTTCCCGCGGGAACGTCCAGCACAAAAGTCAGCTCTGGGCAGGGCCAACGCCCCAGCCGACGGTTGCATCCCGAGATGTGGTCGCCCGCCGTCACGCGCTCATGAGTCGTCGGTTGCTGCTGCCGGGGTTCTGAGTGGCCCGCGGGTTTCGAGGACCGGGGCGGGTGGCGCGGGGTGGCCCGCGAGCTCTGGGGCCCGGGGCCCGCGGGTAGCCCGCACGACTCGTGTCCCATGTCGTGTCCCATGAGCTCCAGGGGGCCCGAAGGTGGCCCGTGGGTTTCGAGCGTTGCGTTATCGGGGTTCTCAGCGCTGAGAACCCCGATAACGCAACGCTCGAACGGGCGCCACGGTTCTGCCTCGAGCGCACCCGGCTACCGGCGCCATGGTCATGCCTCGGGCGTACCCGGCTATTGGGGCTTCCAGGACTACCAGGGCCTTCGGGGCGTTGGGGCCTTCGGGCTCACTCCCCGTGGGGCCTTCGGGCTCACCCCCCGCGGGGCCTCCTAGCTCACTGCCCCGCGGGACCTCCTTGCTCACTCCCCCGCTACGGCGGCCGACGGGGTGGCGGCGCGGATCTCGGCGCTGGGGACGTGGAGGGCGTCTGCGGCGGTGAGCCCGGTGTGGGCGAGGTAGGCATCCACCAGGCGATTGCCGACCGCGTATCCGCCACCGGTCGGCACTCCCACCGATGCCACTCCGAACCGCTGGGCGATCTCGTCGCCGAGCACCCAGGCACCGAAGTTCTCCATCCCGCCGACGTCCAGGCCGGTGAGGACCTTCTCGAACACGGCGTCATCGTCCAGGTGCGGGCGTCCGATCGGGGTGTAGCCGAGGTCGTCGCCGTACAGTTGGCGGGCGAAGGCGTCGGCCAGCCCCTCGGAGACGACGTGCTCGCCGACCACCACGCGGGCCGGATCCCACACCACGCCGCCGGGGGCGTAGCGCAGGTTGTGGTTCAGCTCGTGGACCGCGGCCGCCTCGAGGCGCGCGAGGTTCTCTGCGGTGGGCCAGATCGTCAGCTGGATATACCCGGTCATGCTGCCATTGCCGGTGACGCCCCGAGAGGGCCCCATGAAGCCCTCATCAGCGGGGTCCCCGAGGACGAGCAGCACGAAGATGTCCGGCACCTCGATCTCGGGCAGGGCCTGCTTCTGCACCGCGGCCGCTCGCAGAAGGGCCACCTCGATACGGGTCCAGGCCTCCGCTTCTTCGAGCTGGTCGACGGCATCCAGCACCTCCTCGGTGCGACCCTCGAGCGGGAATCCCTGCCCCATGGCGTGCAGGGCGACCAGATCGACCTCGCCGGGGAAGTAGCGATACATGTCCTGCATCGGTGCGAGCATCTGGCGCAGGCGGTCTTCGCGCCGATCGGGAGATGCGGTCAGCACCTCGCGCATCCCGGCGGCGGTGTCGAGCACGGTGAATGTCATGGGGCCGACGCTAGGGGCCGCCGGCGGCGGGTGTCTCTCGAATTCTGGTGGGTCCCGGGACAGCGCAGCGCCCGGGACGAGGCGGCGCCCGGAACAGGGCAGCGCCCGGGACAAGGCGGCATCCGGGCCCGGGACGGAGCCGCGAGCCTCAGAGGTCTACCGGCCCACGCCCGCCACGGTCTCGTACAGCCCCCGGTGCACGGGCCGCAGCCCGGCGTAGGCCGCGGCGGCCGACGGATCGGGAACGGTGAGGTCCCCTGCCTGCTCGACCAGCGGGGCGATGCCGTGGTCCAGCCCGAGGGCGTCGGCGCCTGCGATCGCGGCACCGAGCAGCGTGGCATCGGTGCCGTCGGCCAGGAGCACCGGGCGGCCGGTGACGTCGGCGAGGATCCGCCGCCACGGGGCGGAGACCGCTCCCCCGCCGACCACGGGCAGCACCCGGTCGGTGTCACCGCCCTCGAGCGCATGCGAGAGGGCGAGGGCGACGCCCTCGAGGGTCGCGGAGTAGAGGTCGTCCGGACCCGTGGAGGCGTCGATGCCGAGCACCGCGCCGCGCAGGGAATCGTCCCGGATGGGGTACCGCTCCCCACCGAGCGTGGGCAGGACGAGCAGGCCCGTCGGCCCGCGTCCGTGCTCGCTTTCGCGCTCAGAGAGCCGACGGTCGGCGTCCTGCGCGTCCATTCCTGCGAGGTAGGCCTGCCGCGCCCAGGCGGCGGCCGCTCCGGCGGCGAGGACCGCCGAGATGTGCAGCTCGGCGCCGCCGGCGAGCGCGAGCCGGTGGGAGGCCCCATCGGGCGTCGGATGCTGCCGGGGCGGCCGGACGCTCGCGACCCAGCCGCTGGTTCCCAGCGAGGCGTGGTCCTGGCCGGGGCGGAGGCCGGTGATCCCGAGGGTGGCGGCGCCGGCGTCGCCGGGGGCGAGCACGATCGGGATGTCGCCGGGAAGGCCGAGCAGCTCGCGGGCGCGCTCGTCGGTACGGCCCACCACCTCGCCGACGCCGGTGGTCAGGCGCGGCAGCAGCGCCATATCGATCCCAGCGGCGCGGGCGACTGCGGGGGCCCAGGTGCGGGTGCGGGCGTCGAGCAGACCGGTCGTCGCGGCGGTGGTCGGGTCGCACCGCAGCTCGGCGCCGAGGACGTGCGCGAGATGGCCGGCGGGCCCGAAGGCGATGGCGCGGGTGCGCGTGAGCGGCCCGGGCTCGAGGTGGTGCAGGCGCCGGAACATCGCGGCACTGCTGTTGGCTTCCTGCAGGTTCCCGGTGAGCGCATCCCAGCTCTGGCCACCACGCGCGAGAGCGGCGCGGATCTCCTCGGCCTCCGCTCCGGCGCGCATGTCGGTGTAGAGCACGGCGGGGCGGGCGGGGCCGTGCTCGCCCTCGAGGATGAGGTCCTGCATCTGGCCGGTGAGGCACAGCGCCGCGACCTCGATCTCGGGCGGAAGCGCCCGGGCGATCGCCGAGCGTGCGGCGCGCACCCAGTCCGCGGGAGCCTGCTCCGCGCCGCCGCCGGGCAGGTGGCGGGTGGGGTACTCGGCGCTCGTGCTGACGATCGTTCGTCCGCCGAGGTCGATCAGTGCCGCCTTCGCGGAGGTCGTGCCGAGGTCGAGACAGAGCAGGCCGATCATGACAGCAGGGTATGCGCGGGTGGTCTCGGCGCGCGCCGGCGATGACGACCGGCCGAAGACTGAGAGCCGGCCGACGACTGACAGCCGGCCGACGACTCGGGACCGGCGGGCGCCTCCCGTGCGGTCGTCGGCGCTGCTCGGCCTCAGAGCTCGATCTCGCGACCGTCCTCGGTGCGCAGGCGCAGCACGAATCGCGAGCCGCGGCCCTCCCGGACCGTGGCGAGCCCGTCGCCGAGGCCGAGCGCGGCGGTGGCCTTCTGCAGGGGCTCGGGCTTGACTTCGATGCGCTCGAAGGAGAGCAGCTCTATCGCGGGCAGCTCAGTGAGGCCGGGCTGCGGGGTGGTGCCCCAGTCGATGAGGAAGGGGAGGCCGTAGTTCCGGGGCAGCGGAGGCTGCGTGAGCTGCCATTGCAGTTCGGTGCCGTCGGGGGTGCGGCGGGAGAGGTCCTGCACCGCGCCCAGGTCGACGCCCCTGGCGCGGGCCCGCTCGGCGACCTGATCGATCCCCTCGGGATGGGCCGCGTACGTGATGACCGTGGGCTTCTTCAGGCGGTGGATGTTGAAGGTCTTCGGCAGCTCCTCGCCCTCCCGCTCGGGGTCCGGGCCCACCAGCTCGAGGTAGTGAGGGCGGCGCTGACCGGCGACCGTGAGGGCGACGAGCGCATTGGCGGTGCCGACGGGGTGGGCCCCGCCGGATGCGGCGGTGACGCCGGTGAGGTCATGGAACCAGTCCACGAGCTCCTCGAGGGAGGGGCCGGCGATGACGATGTGGTCCAGCAGGGTGGGGATGCTCATGGGGCCGACGATATCCGGCCCGCCCGCATCGGCCGCTCACGCCGTCGGCAGGAACACTCGCATCGTGCCCGCGCCTCGATTGCCCCACTCGCGGTACGGCTGCAGCCGCACCCGCCGCGGCGTTCCGAGGGACGCCCCCGAGGCGGGGTTCGACGTATAGGCCCACGCCTTCTCCTCGACGGTGCGTTGAGCGATGGTGG
>DAHVRS010000372.1 GCA_027322375.1 Brachybacterium sp.
GGACGGGCCGCCGAACACGAACAGATCCCCGGAGACGAGGTCGAAGTCCTGGTAAGGGCGGTTCCGGGTCTCGGTGTTCCCGAAACGGAAACGGCACGTGTCCCCGATCGAGAGGGACACCACCGGGGCGCGGGAGCGCTCATCGCGGTCCTGGTGCATGCCCATCCGCGCCGCCTCGTCGTAGTAGTTCACGAGCGCCGTGTCCGGGGTGTACTCGTCCCCGGCGTGCGGGTCCCCGGTCGCGGCGACCAGTGCCTTGCGGCCCATGCGCACCATCCAGTCGGGCATGTCGAGCACCCGGTTGCCGTTGACGTCCACGGCGTCGCGGCTGTACTGGTAGGGCCGCCAGTGCCAGCCCAGACATACCGTGCGCACGCTCATCTCATGCCCGCGCACCGTCGCGCCGCGCAGCGGGACCGGGCCGTCGGCCCACTCGTGGAAGCGGTCCACGATCCAGCGCTGCTGCTCCAGGGTCAGCCAGCCGGGCACGAGATGGGCGCCCACGGGCAGCTCCGGCACGGGCCGTCCCAGCAGGTCATCACCGAACAGGGTGTTCATCGCTCTCCTCCTCCCTCCGCACCACGCTAGTCGCTCACGGCGCGGAGCTGGGATGTATGCAGCGGTCCTCAGGTGGGCATATGGGCACCCACGAATACAGCGCCCGCCTCACCTGGACCGGCAGCACCGGGGAGGGCATACGCGCCTGCTCCCGGGAGCACTCCGCTGAGCTGTCTCCCGGCACGAGCCTCGCCCTCACCGCCGATCCCGCCTTCCGCGGCGACCCCGACCTGCCGAATCCCGAGCAGCTCCCGGTCGTCGCCGCGAGCTCCTGCCAGCTGCTGTCCTTCCTGGGTGCGGCCTCCCGCGCCGGGGTGGACGTCCTCGACTACGAGGACGATGCCGCAGGCGGCATGCCCGCAGACTCCACCCCGATGTCGATCACGCAGATCGAGCTGCGTCCCCGGATCCGGGTGCGCGGAGCCGACGAGGCGAGAGTGCAGGAGCTCATCGAGCAGGCGCACCGCAACTGCTTCATCGCGAACTCCCTGCGCAGCGAGATCCGGATCAGTCCCCGCATCGAGATCGTCTACTGACGGATCCTCCCCGCGAAGAGCGCCCGATGACCACTGTGACGAGCAGGAGGCCTCGGCGTGGGCGGACGGGCAGGGCGCGGTGCACCTGCGCCGCTAGGCTGGCCGCGACCGTGCAGCGAGGTGCGGCATCCCCGGCACGAGGAGACCCGATGGCCCTGTATGAGCTTCCCTTCCCTTCCGCGAACGGTCGCGACGAGATCCAGGCCTGGCTGCAGGTCCCGGCCTCCCCTCCGCGCGGGGTCGTCCACATCGTCCACGGCCTCGGCGAGCATTCCCGCCGCTACCTGCACGTGATCAGCGCCCTCGTCGACGCGGGCTTCGCGGTCGTGGCGGGAGATCACGCCGGGCACGGGGCAACGGCGATGCGCTCCGGCATCTGGGCCGACGCCGGGGACGAGGCGGCACGGGTGGTCGTCGAGGACGAGCTCATGCTCCAGGCCCGCACCCGTGAGATCCTGCCCGGACTTCCCTATGTGCTCTTCGGCCACAGCTGGGGGTCGATGATCGCGCGCGCCGTCGCGACCGCGCCGCAGGCGGAGCTCTCCGGCCTGATCCTGGGCGGGATCGCGGCGCAGATTCGGGGGATCGAGCAGACCATCGACCGGGACGCTCTCGCCGACGCAGCGCACGGTGGGCAGCGCGCCGAGCCCGCCCCCGAGGAGCTCGTGGGCCAGCTCTTCGACGGCTTCCTCGAACGCTTCGGAGAGGGCGCAGGGCCCACCGCCTGGGTCGCGCTCGACGAGGACGTGGTCGCCGATCACGGCCGCGACCCCTTCAACAACTTCGGCGCCCCGCTGAGCGCCCGCTTCCTGCAGGGCTTCGTGGACCTCTACGACCAGGCGAATGCCGAGGAGTTCTACACCGCGCTGCCCACTGACCTGCCCGTGCTCATCCTCGCCGGGGACCAGGACCCCGTCGCGCACTACGGCGAGGGCGCCTACCACGTCGCGAACCGCCTGCACGCGAGCGGACACGCCGACGTGCGCACCCGCGTCTACCCGGGCGTGCGCCACGAGGTGCACAACGAGCCCAGCACCCGCGACGACGTGGTCCAGGAGCTCCTCACCTTCGCAGCACGCGCGGCACAGAAGGACTGAAATCCAGCGCTGCCCTGCAGCGTCGTGGGCTCAGGGCCCTTCGGGCAGCGAGTGCTCGCCCTTGATGACGAAGTAGGAGCCGCGGATCTCGCCGGCGAGCTTCGAGCGCTGACGAGCGAACGTGAACGCGGAGAGCTCCGGCGGGACCTCCATGCCCTCGGAGAGCTCCGGCGGGACCTCCATGCCCTCGGAGAGCTTGAAGCCGACGGCGCGCTTGCCGCCCTCCTCCCGCGTCCACAGCACGTTCAGCGCGAGGCCGGACTCGTAGGAGACGTGCACCCAGAAGATCCCGTCGACCTCGTTGATGCTCACCTCGAGCGCGGGGGAGGTGGGCACGATCTCCCGCTCGGAGCGGAGGATCTCCTCGACCCAGGCGAGGGTCGTGGGCGCCTCCGCCGCAGGCAGGGTGGTGACGGTGTGCTTGTACTTGTTCGCGAAGTAGCGGGCGTCGTTCGCGCGGGTACCCGCGAGGGCGCTCGCGACGGGGGAGGACTCAAGGCCCTCGGTGGAGACGTCGGTGAACGAGACGGGCGTGGCGGGAATGGATCCTCCTGGGGGCGTGCGCAGAGGCTACGCCCGTCGGGCGCGGCCCGGTACCTCAGGCGCCGTGACCTCCGGCGTCGGTCTCCCGCACAGCGGTGCCGTGCTCAGCGAAGGCGCGGAAGTCCTCCATGTGGGCGAGGGTCTGCTTCCGGAACGCGCCGCGCATCAGCGGAGCGAGCAGTCGCATCACCCGCGAATCGAAGCGGTGCTCGTTCTCGCTCACCCAGTGCGTGGTCCCGTCGCCCAGGTCGTGCAGGTGCTCGCGCGCTGAGGACCACATCCCTTCGGGCACGAGCTCTCGCGCGTAAAGGACGACGACGTCCGCAGGGAGATCCTCGAGCTGCACGGGCTCACGCCGGGTGATCCGCTCCTGCGCCTCCATAGTGCCCTTCCCCGACGCCATCACCACGCGAGAGAGCGCGCCCTCATGCCCCTCGACTCCGGCGACGAGCTCGGGGGAGACGAGACCGCGCAGAGAAGGACGAACGAGAAGTGCTCCGAGGAATGCAGAGTTCAATGTTCACATTCTGATCACATTCTCGTGACCCATCTCGCAGAATTGCGCAGAGGGCGAATCTCCTGGTCAGAACGGGGTGCAGGTCACAGGGGCGTGACGTCGACCTCTGATCCTTTACCTGTCTTTTCCTCGGCAGGGAATTCCTTCTAAGGTTGAAGTCAATGGTCGCGCATACGCAGAATCCCGCCCAGCCCCTCTACGGCACGCAGGTGCACCGGGGGCTCCTCGGCGACCGTTCCACGACCCTTTGGGGCCGGCTCACCTCCGCGCCCAGCCTCGCGATCGCCCTGATCGTCGTGATCCTGCTGGCCGCCGGTCCGTTCCAGGACATCGACCTCTTCCTCGCCAAGCGCTGGCTGTACCGCATCGAGCCGTCCCTGCTGCCCTTCGCGCAGAACGTGCTGGACCGGATCGCGGGCCAGGCCGTGTGCCTGCCGATCCTGCTCGCCGTCGCCTCGACCATCGCGCTGCGCCGCCGCTCCTGGCGCCCGCTGCTCATCGCGGGTCTCGCCGAGCTCGGCTTCCTCGGCGGGGTGGGCAGCATGAAGGTGCTCCTCGCTCGCGGCGTCACTTACGAGCGCGACCCCCGCTTCTTCGAGGCTGGTTTCTTCGAGATGGGCTCCAAGGGCATCAGCTTCCCCTCCGGGCACGCCTCCGAAGCAGTGCTGATCTACGGCACGGCCGTCTACTTGATCGCCCGCTACACCTCGACGCCCGAGCGGGTCGTAGGCTGGCTGCGCTGGCTCGTCGTCGCGATCGCGATCAACTCCGTGACCGTCTCCTTCCTCATCGGCTGGCACTGGGTCAGCGACCTCGTGGGCGGGCTCCTCGCCGGCGGGCTCTTCCTGCGCCTCATCGTGGACTGGGATACCCGCGCCCTCGAGCGCGGCGGCCCGCGCAGCATCAGCGGTGGGATCCACGGCGGCTTCGGTGGCGGCGAGTGCGAACTGCGCAAGGACCAGATCGGTATTGCGGGCTGAGCCCCGCAGTCTTGAGCATCTGCACATCTGCGTCCCTGCACATCTGCGCTTCTCACCCTGCCCCGGCACCCCTGCTCGCCAGGGTGGAGCGATGAGCCTCTCGCTAGAGAACGTCGGCATCGCCGTGCGCGACATCGAGGAGGCGATCGCCTTCTTCGAGGACCTCGGCCTCAGCGTGCTGGGACCCGCACGAGATCGGAATGCACCGCGTCGCCTTCCGCGTCGACGACCTCGATGCGGCGCTCGCCGCCGCGGCCCGGCACGGCTGCCATCCGCTGCGCGGCGTCGCCACCTACGAGGACGTGTACCGCCTGACGTACCTGCGCGGCCCGAGCGGCATCCTCGTCATGCTCGCCGAGGAGCTCCGTCCCAGCGCCTGAGCAGGCCCTTTCCGAGCCTGGGCTGTCAGCTGGCAGCGGCCTCGAGCCGGGCGATGTCGAGCTTGGTCTGCGTCATCATCTCCCGCATCGCGCCCTCAGCGCCGGGGCCCGCGAGCAGCTCGTTCAGCCGTTGCGGCACCACCTGCCAGGACAGCCCGAACCGGTCGCGGCACCAGCCGCACTGCGAGGGCTCGCCGCCGTCCGCGATCAGCGCCTCCCACAGCCGGTCCACCTCCTCCTGCGTCTGGACGGTCAGCACGATCGAGACCGCCTCGGACAGTGGGAAGGCCGGCCCACCGTTCAGGAGCGTGTACGGGATCCCGCCGAGCTCGAGGTCGACGGTGAGCGGCTGCCCGGTCATGTCCGGACCGTCGGGCGGGCCACCGCCCGCCTCGTACTGGGTGCGCGCGAGGATGCGCGAGCCCGGGATCAGGGAGACGTAGAAGTCAGCGGCCTCGTCGATGCGGCCGTCGAACCAGAGACAGGTGTGCACGCGCGGGCCGGGCAGGGGTGTCGTCGTCATGGCGTCATCCTCCGCCCGCGCCGCCGCCTGCGGAAGAGCTGAAGGCGAACTGCGGGGTGCCGCCCGAGTGCCCTGCCGACAGGCGGGGTCCAGCGGGCGGGGTCCAGCGCCGCAGTCAGACGGGCGCTCAGGCCGCGGCCGACGGCCAGGTGTTCGGAACGCAGCCCTGCAGGTCGATCGACTGCTGCAGCATCACCGGGGCCGGCTCGCCCGCCCCGGGGCAGGAGCGGTGGCCGTGACCGAGGAAGTGCCCCACCTCGTGGTTGATCATGTACGCGCGGTACAGCGCGAGATCGTCGTAGGTGGGGGTCGCGTGCAGCCACCGATCTGAGTTCAGCGCCACCTCTGCGCCGATCCGGCAGCTCCAGCGCCCACCGGTGCGGGCCGGCAGGCACATCTCATCGACAGTGGGCGGGGACCCGATCGAGAGCGTCATCGCGGCATCAGCCGGATCGGCGACCTGCACTAAGCGCACGCCCTCGAGCTCCTGCCAGCCGCGCGGGTCCGCGAGGATCGCGGCGATCTCCTCTGCCGCCTCGTCGGCGTCGACCCCGATCCCGGTCTCGACCCGCACCGCGTAGGTGCGCACCTCGGCACCGTCCGCGCCAGCACCGTCGTCTTCGGCATCGGCCGACGGGGCCGCGTCCGCGTCGACTGGGACGGCGACCGTCCAGGTGCCGTCGCCGACGGTGCCCGTGGCCACGATCTCGTCGGCGCTGGTCTTGTCGTCTGTGTCGTCTGTGCCGTCTGTGTCGTCGACGCTGTCGGGCGCGTCCGTGTCAGGGGGCTCAGCATCCGGGGTCGAGGCGCCGTCGGCCGGGGGAGAGACACCTTCGTCGCTCGCACTGCCGGCCGACGACGTGCTCCCGGCCGCGTCCGCCACATCGGCCCCTGGGGCGGCGAGAGCGCACCAGCGAGACCAGCGCGAGGACGAGCGCGATCGCGAGCAGGAGGACCAGAAGGGTCCGCACCAGCCGGCCGCGGCGCGTGAGGCGCAGCCGCGGGCGAGACCTGACGGGAGAGGACACGAGCTGACAGTGGGCGAGCAGCTGCCGTCTCCACGCCACGACACGCGATACGCCCCTGCGCACGGCGCCGCCGATGCCCACGGTCCGGGAAAGCTGTCCGGGGTCTGCGCACTCAGGCGTCGGGCGTTGCGTCCTCCTCGCGAAGACGCGGCTCCACCCGGTTCTTGGGCAGGTAGCCGGCCTTGTCGGCGTAGAACGCACGGATCCGGTCCATGTCCGCACGCACGTCCTCGGTCATCTCCATGCTCGGCCCGAGACCGCAGGTCATCGTCGTGCGATCCACATAGCCGAGCGTCACCGGCAGCCCGGTCGCGCGCGCCACCCGGTGGAAGCCCGACTTCCAGTGCGTGTGCGCGCCGCGCGTCCCGTCGGGCGTGATGACCAGGCCGAACACCTTGCCCGCGCGCACCAGCTCGATCACCTGCCCCACCACCTCTGCGGGTGCCCTGCGGTCCACCGGGATCCCGCCGAGGGCGCGCATGAGCGGTGCTCGCCACGAGGTGAACAGGGTGTGCTTCCCGAGCCAGCGCAGCGGGATCCGCAGCCGCCATGCGATCGCGAGCATGAGCACGAAGTCCCAGTTCGAGGTGTGCGGGGCGCCGATGATCACCGTGGGCTTGGTCGGCGCGGTCGAGGGCGCGAGCCGCCACGGGCTGAGGGTCCAGAACGCACTGGCGAGAAGGCGACGAAGCATGGGCTCACGGTAAGCGACGCGCGTCACGAAGGGCAGGCAGTCCCACGCCCCGCCTCCCCATGCCCCGCCCCCAGGCTCCGCAGTTCCTTGCGACGCAGGCAGAGCTCGGGCTCTTACTCGTGTCCGGGACGCCGGCGCGTGCGCTTGAGCTCGGAGCGGCGCTGCTTCGCCTCGAGGCGCCGACGCTGCGAGCCGCGGGTGGGCCGCGTGGGTCGGCGCGGCACCGGCGGGGCGAGCGACTCGCGCAGCAGGCCAGCGAGACGCTCCCGAGCCGCCCGACGGTTCTGCCGCTGGGAGCGCTGCTCGGACGCGGTCACGGTGAGCACGGTCCCGTCCAGCCGAGGCGAGAGCACGGCAAGGAGCCGCTGGCGCTGCGTCTCGTCCAGCGCGGTGGTGGCGGCGAGGTCCAGGCTCAGCTGCACGCGCGAGTCGGTGGTGTTCACGCCCTGCCCGCCCGGGCCGGAGGCATGGGAGAAGCGCTCGACGAGCTCCGCCGCGGGGACCCGCAGGCCGCGGGGCGCCCCCGGCCCGGGCATCACGAGCAGGTCATCCATGCCCCCAGTCTCCCGCACCTGTCTCCTGCGGGGCGGCGGAGGCGGTGGATGCCGGGACAGGCACGCCGGGGCAGGGCAGGATGGGGTCCATGGGGACGCCAACGGGGGATGGGAACCACCACGACGACAGGGTCGGCGGCGCAGCGGACGCCACAGCCGACGGGACTGCGGGTGCCGCACCAGGCACCAGGGCCGACGGGACAGCGAGAGCGGGTCTGCCTCGCCAGCGCCTGCTCACCTGGGATCCCGGCACCGACATCCTCATCGCGCTGCTCACCCTGCTCGGCTTCTGGGCCTGCTACTGGGCCGGCACCACGCTCCACCCCGCCTTCCTCTACGCCGGGATCCTCGTGCTCGGCACGCTCGTGCCCGCCTGGACGGTGCTGCGCCGGCGGCGCGAGGGCCTCGTCGGGCTGGGCCTGACCCAGCACCATCTGCGACGCGCGCTGCTGATCTCCGCAGTGCTCGGTGCGGGCTCTGCCTACCAGCTCGTCACCATCGCCCACGAGCAGGGCGTGGGGCTGCTGCCGCACCTGCTGGCGAACCTCGTGGTGCTGTGGGAGCCGCTGTTCGTGTTCGGCTGGCTCTACCTGCGCTGGGAGCGGGCCTTCGGGGTTCTGCCCGCGATCGTGCTGGTGGGCGCCGGGTTCGCCCTGCAGCACGTGGGCAGCGTCCCGCTCGGCGCGGCGACCTCCTTCGGCATCTTCGCGCTGGTGTTCGCCGTCCTCTTCGCGCTGGTGCGGAACCTGCTCGTGCTGTGGCCGCTGTTCTACCCGGTCGCGAGCGGGATCGGGACGCTGCAGGCCGGCTTCCAGATGGGCTGGGATGACGTCCTGATCGGCGCGGCGGCGATGCTCGCCCAGGTGCTGATCCTCGTCGCCGTCGCCCGCAGCCCCTCGAGGGCTGGCCAGGCGGGCGCACCGGGAGCACGATGAGGGCATGGCTGATCACAAGAACATCCTCTCCGCCGACCAGATCACCGAGGCCGCGCTCACCGGCTGGCGACAGGACGGGCAGAGCCTCATCGCCCGCTTCGCCACCGGCGACTTCGCGACCGGGCTCGCGCTCGTCGCCGGCCTCGGCGCCGCCGCCGAGGAGGTCAATCACCACCCCGATGTGCTGCTGACCTATCCGGAGGTGACCGTGACCCTCTCCAGCCACGACGTGGGCGGGGTGACCTCCCGCGACGTGAACCTCGCCCGCACGATCACCGACCTCGCCGCCGAGCTCGGCATCGCCCCCGCCCCCGCCTGACCCCGCACCGGAGCACCGCACTGAACGCGTTCGTCGGTGCGTGCGGGCCTCTCGCTGCCCGCACGAGCCCTGCGACAGCGCAGGTCAGAGGAATGAATCGGGCGAAAGGGGTGGTCGGCGGCCCTGAATCCGCGTAAGGTTCCGAGACCGGTCCTGCCCTCATCGTCGAGCCCGACCGGTCGAAGGACCCTGACCCACGACGACGTGCGGAGGACCTCATGAACCCCGATCCTGTCCTGCTCTCCCCAGCAAGCCTCACCACCGTGGCCGTGATCGTGGTGATCTCCCTCATCGCCGTCGCGATGGCGCTGCGATTCCGCACCGAGGTGCTGCGAGCCGGGACCGGCACCGCGGCGATGAACGAGATCGCCGGGGCCGTGCAGGAAGGGGCCGCCGCTTACCTCCGCCGCCAGCTGCGCACCCTCGCCGTCTTCGCGGTGATCGCCGTCGTGCTCCTCCTGCTGCTGCCCACCCACGGTGCCACCGGCGCCGAGGGCTGGCTGCTGCGCGGCGCCCGCTCGATCGCGTTCGTCGTCGGCGCCGCGTTCTCGGGCCTGATCGGCTACCTCGGCATGTGGCTCGCCGTCCGCGCGAACGTGCGCGTCGCCGCCGCCGCACACGAGAACGGCCGCGATCCGGCGATGCTGCTCGCCGTCCGCACCGGCGCCTGCGTCGGCATGGCCACGATCGGCTTCGGCCTCCTCGGCGCGGGCGCGGTCGTGCTGATCTTCCGCGGCAACGCCCCGCTGGTCCTCGAGGGCTTCGGCTTCGGTGCCGCGATGGTCGCGATGTTCATGCGCGTCGGCGGCGGCATCTTCACCAAGGCGGCAGACGTCGGCGCCGACCTCGTCGGCAAGGTCGAGCACCACATCCCCGAGGACGACCCGCGCAACGCCGCGACCATCGCGGACAACGTGGGCGACAACGTCGGCGACTGCGCCGGGATGGCGGCGGACCTCTTCGAGTCCTACGCCGTGACCCTCGTCGCCGCGTTGATCCTCGGCCGCGCCGCCTTCGGCGAGGCCGGCATGGTCTTCCCGCTCGTGGTCCCCGCGAACGGCGTGCTCACCGCACTGATCGGCATATACCTCACCACCCCCAAGCAGAACCAGAGCGCGCTGACCACGATCCGCCGCTCCTTCCTCGCCTCCGCCGCGATCTCCGCGGTGCTGTGCACGATCGCTGCGTTCCTCCACCTGCCCGGCACCTTCGCCGAGCTCGGCATCACCGAGACCACCGCCGCGATCGACGACCCCCGGCTCATCGCCTCCGGCGCGGTCGTGATCGGGATCGCGCTCGGCGTGGCGATTCTCTACCTCACCGGCTACTACACCAGCACCGAGGACCGGCCCGTCCAGCAGGTCGCCGGCACGTCCCGCACCGGCGCCGCGACCGTGGTGCTCGCCGGCTTCTCCCTGGGCCTCGAGTCCGCGGTGTTCACCGCCCTCGTCATCGCCGCGGCCGTGTTCGGGGCGTTCCTGCTGGGCGGCGCGGGCGTCGCGGGCCTGTTCGCGATCGCGCTCGCCGGCTGCGGACTGCTCACCACCGTCGGCGTGATCGTCGCGATGGACACCTTCGGCCCGGTCACCGACAACGCCCAGGGCATCGCCGAGATGTCCGGGGACGTGGACGGCGAGGGCGCGCAGGTCCTCACAGAGCTCGACGCCGTCGGCAACACCACCAAGGCGATCACCAAGGGCATCGCGATCGCGACCGCCGTCCTCGCCGCGACCGCCCTGTTCGGTTCCTACACCGACGCGATCCGCGAGGTGCTGGGGGAGCGCTACCAGGACTTCCTCGCCCAGTCCGTGGTCTTCGAACCGCAGACCCTCGTGGGCGTGATCATCGGCGGCGCCGTGGTGTTCCTCTTCTCCGGCCTCGCGATCAGCGCCGTGGGCCGCGCGGCAGGCGCCGTCGTGTACGAGGTGCGCCGCCAGTTCCGGAACATCGCCGGGATCATGGAGGGCACCGCGAAGCCCGAGTACGGCAAGGTCGTCGACATCGTCACCCGCGACTCGCTGCGCGAGCTCGCGACCCCGGGCCTGCTCGCCGTCGCGGCGCCCGTCGCGGTCGGGTTCGGGCTCGGCGCCCCCGCGCTCGCCGGCTATCTCGCCGGCGCCATCGCCACCGGCGTGCTCATGGCGATCCTGCTGGCGAACTCCGGTGGTGCCTGGGACAACGCGAAGAAGCTCGTCGAGGACGGTAACTTCGGCGGCAAGGGCTCCGAGGCGCACTGAGCCACGGTCATCGGCGACACCGTCGGCGACCCGTTCAAGGACACCGCCGGCCCGGCCATCAACCCGCTGATCAAGGTGATGAACCTGGTCGCCGTGCTCATCGCGCCCGCCGTGGTGGGGATGAGCGCGCTGAGCGGCGAGCCGAGCCCGTGGCGCTTCGCGATCGCGGGCGTCGCCCTCGCCGC
>DAHVRS010000387.1 GCA_027322375.1 Brachybacterium sp.
TCGCTCGCCTCCCCCACCGTCTCCCGCGCCACGCTGGGACGGAATATCCTCCTGACACTCGCCGCGCTGGTCACGGTGCTGGTCGCCGCCGCCGGGCTGCTCACCGCGGTGCTCGTCCAGGCGCCGCTCACGCTGGTGAGCGTGGGCCTCGCGCTGGTGCTCACGATCCTGCTGACCGTCCTGACGCTCGGCGGCACCGCCCCCACGAGCACCACGTCCGACGGCCCGGCTGCGCCGGGCAAGGAGGCTGACGAGGTCGACGAGGAGGGGCTGCTGGAGTACGAGCGCACGGAGATCCCCGCGGCCGTGCTGCAGAAGAAGGACGGATCCCTCACCACGCTGCGCAAACTCACCTACCGTCGCGCGGCGCTGCTGCTCTTCGTCACCGACGGCTGCGGGCCCTGCGTGCGCGTGCTCGGGCAGGGCGAACGGTGGCGCAGCGAGATCGGCGAGCTCATCGACATCCGCTTCGTGTTCTCCCGCCCCGCGGAGCATCTCCTGCCCCGCACCGCCGAGCTGGCCGGCGAGAGCGTCCTGCATGACCTGCAGTTCATCGCCCGCGATGCACTCGCGGGCGACGAGCCCATCTCCTCCCCGAGCGCCGTCCTGCTGGGGGCCGACGGCCTCCTCGCGGGTGGCCCGGTGACCGGCGGTGACGCGGTGATCGAGTTCGTCGACGAGATCGTCGCGCAGATCGCCCTCGCCCAGGACGACGGAGAGCTGCCGCGCCCTGCGCAGTGACCCCGCTGGTCACCGACCCGTCGGAGGACGTTCAGGGAACGCTGGCCTGGACGACGCGACCCGCACCGTGCGCGTGCAGCACCCCGTCCGCGGCGGGGACGAAGGCTGCGCTGCCAGCGCGCAGTGCATGAGTGCCCGCTGAGGTGCGCAACGTGATGCTCCCCTCGAGGCACAGCAGGATCCGCGGGCCCGAACCGGGCACGCGGTGCTCGTCCCCGCCCGCCTGCGACCCGCGAACGGGGCCTGGCAGGTCCAGCAGCGAGAGCTCGAAATCGTCCACCGGGGCGTAGTAGGCGACCGAGACCGGTCCCTGATGCTCCGGGGCGATGCGCAGCGGCGGCGCGGCGGCGACGCTGACGCACTGCAGCACCTCGTCAGCGTCGACTGTCTTCTCCGTGAGTCCTGCGCGCAGCACGTTGTCGCTCGCGGCCATGATCTCAAGCCCCGTCCCCTGGAGGTAGGCGTGCAGCGTCCCGGGCGGGACGTACATCGCTTCCCCGGGCTGCAGGGTGACGGGGTTCAGCAGCAGGGCGGCGACCACCCCGGGATCGCCGGGGTGATGGTCCGCGAGCAGACCGACGAACCGGTCGATGCGCGGGGACGGCGACTCACCGGCCTCGACGCGGGCACGGCAGGCCGCGACCACCTCCTGCACCGTCTGCGATTCGGGACGCAGAGAGGAGGAGACCAGGGTGCGGAACGCTGCACGCATCCCGTGCGCGGTCGGCGTCGTCACGAGCAGATGGTGCAGTCGGTCGGTGAGGTCCGTGCCGAGCCCCGCGCAGAGGGCAGCTGCGCGTCGCGGCGTGCGGAATCCGCACAGTGCAGTGAAGCGGGTGAGCGCGATCAGCATCTCGGGCTTGTGATTGGCATCGCGATAGGAGCGCCGCGGGGAGTCCAGCGGGAGGCCGGCGGCGGTCTCCGCGGCGAAGGACTCCTCGGCATGCTCGCGGGTGGGATGAACCTGAAGGGACAGCGGGCGTTCCGCAGCGATGAGCTTGAGCAGGAACGGCAGGCGGCCACCGAAGGCGCGCGCCACGTCCTCGCCGAGCATCGCGGCGGGCGCCGCGGCGATCAGCTGGTCGAGGCTCTCCCCTGTCTGCAGGGCGCTGGGGGCCAGCGAATGGGCCCCGAACCACTGCTCGGCCCAGGGCTCGGCATCAGCGTCCTCCCCCAGCAGCGCGGGCAGCGCCGTCCTCGAGCCCCAGTCGTAGCGCTGGCGGGCGCCGAACAGGGCAAAGGGACTCACGAGCCGCCCTCGAGGATCTGCGCGATGAGCCGGGCGGGCTCGTCGGCACCCACGGCCGGGGCCGGGGTCGGCTCGCCGCCGAGGGGGCGCAGGTCGTAGCGCTCCCAGTGCTCGGCGAGCCAGCCCGGGGCGCCGCGGGGCGCATGGACCCAGGCGGGCATTCCCCGTACCGCGGCCTCGAGCAGGTCGGCGGAGAACACGGCGATCACGGGCCGGGCCTGCTCGGCGAGCGGGAGCGCCGGGTCCTGCAGCTCGATGCCGCGGCGTCGCAGGAAGGAGTGGGCGGCGCGGGCAAGACGCCCGGTCTCGCCGGGGCCAGGCCGGTACAGCGCCGTCGTGGAGCGGCAGGCGGAGTCCGCAGCGCCGAGCGTGAGGCGGCGCGGGAGCGCGACCTCGTCGAGCTGTCCGAGGAAGACGGGCCGCTCCTCCGTCGGCTCCTTCGAACCGGCCGCGTCGTGGCGCGCCTGCCACAGCCGCTGCGAACCGACGACGCGCACCTCGACGTCCTCCCGGCCGGCGCGGTGGTAGCGGCCGTCCTGCGTGGACCAGGCCAGCAGCGTCGTCTCGGGCGGCAGCGGCGGGGCGAAGGGGGTGAGCACGTCGTGCTGGACCACCGCGCCGGGCACCTCAGCCTCACGCACCCAGGCGTGCAGGGAGCGCCCCACCTCGTGCTCCCAGCCGAGGGTGAGCACGGAGGTCAGGCCCAGGGCATCAAGGCCCTCATCAGGGGCGGACAGGCGGCGGTGGGTCCACTCGGGACCAGCGAGCGCCTCGAGCGTGAGCGCGGCAGGGGTGAGGACGTGCGCGGTGCCCTGGAGCTAGGGCAGGACAGCGGGCAGACCGCCGTGGACGGCACCTTCGACGGTGTCGATGCCGAGCAGGGTGCGGGCATCGCCCTCGCCCTCCCGCGTGTGCAGCACATAGCCGGAGGTCTCCTCGGGCGCCGCGGGCCGGGCGCGATGGATGCCGGGGACGCGGCGATGGGAGCGCCATTCCTGCCAGCGCTCGAGGCTGCGCGGGTGGACCAGGGTCATGGACGCTCCCTTGCTGAACGGGGACGGACTGCTGCGCGACGAGGATGGTCTGCCCGGCCCAGCATTCCACATGGTCGCGTCCCGATCCGGCTCTCCCGCCAGGGAGTTCTCTGCCCCTTCGGCACGACAGGGGTCGCAGCCGTGAACTGCACGAGGCCCAGGTCGGTCAGCGGGGCATGTTGCGCAGGTTGCTCGCGGCCATGTCCACCATCTTCCCGACCCCGCCGCCGAGGACGATCTTCGTCGAGGCGGTGGCGAAGCCACGGATCTGCTGCGGGGTGATCTTCGGCGGCATCGAGAGAGCGTCGGGGTCGGTGACCACGTCGATGAGCACAGGTCCGGGCGTCGCGAGCGCGTCCGCGAGCTGCTTCTTCAGCCTCTTCGGATCCGTGATGCGCACAGCACCGATCCCGACGGCCTTCGCGATCGCGGCGAAGTCCACGGCTTCGTGGTCGGTGCCGTAGTCGGGCAGGCCCTCGACGAGCATCTCGAGCTTGACCATGCCGAGGCTCGAGTTGTTGAACACGAGGATCTTGGTGTTCAGGTCGTGGAGCTTCACGGTGAGCAGCTCCCCCATCAGCATGCCGAGCCCGCCGTCACCGCTGAGGGAGACGACCTGCCGGTCAGGGAACGCCATCGAGGCGCCGATCGCCTGCGGGAGCGCGTTGGCCATGCTGCCGTGGTGCCAGGAGCCGAACACGCGCCGCTTCCCGTTGGGGGTGAGATAACGGGCGCCCCACACGTTGCACATGCCGGTGTCCACGGTGAACACGGCGTCGTCGTCGGCGAGGTCGTCGAGGACCGCGGCGACGTACTCGGGGTGGATCGGCGTCATCTTCTCGACGTTCTTCGTGTACGCGGAGACGACGCCGGTGAGCGCCCTGTGGTGAGCCTTGAGCTGGCGGTGCAGGAAGCGGTGACCCTTGGTCGCGGTGAGCAGTGGCAGCACCGCCTGCAGCGTGAGGGCGATGTCGCCGTGGAGGGCGAGGTCCAGGCCCGCGCGCCGCCCTAGCCGGCTCGCGTCGGCGTCGATCTGCACGATCCGGGGGCCGCGGCTGGTGCCGCCGTCCGGCAGGAATTCGCGGTAGGGGAAGTCGGTGCCGAGCAGGATCACGAGCTCCGCCTCGTGCATCGCGTCATAGCAGGCGCCGTAGCCGAGCAGACCGCTCATGCCCACGTCGTAGGGGTTGTCGTACTGGATCCACTCCTTGCCGCCGAACGCGTGGCCGATGGGCGCCTTC
>DAHVRS010000394.1 GCA_027322375.1 Brachybacterium sp.
CCTCCGCCGCCCCCTCATCGACCTCCAGGAGACCACCGAACTCCTCGTCCGCCACCTCGACACCACCCCCGCCCCGGCGCACTCCCCGAAGCCGTGATGAGCCAGGCGGCGGTCCCGCCGTGGAGCCACACCGGACACCACCGCGGGAGTCCTCCCTACTTCCGGAGGAAGTCGTCCCTGCGGGCGATGGCGAGCCCGAGCAGATCCTCCGCGATCGGGCGTGCCACGTCGCGTTTGACTCCGAGCAGATCCCTGACCCGCTGCCCCAACTCCTTGCGAAGGTTGTCTTGGAGAAACAGGTTCTCGGCGAAGTGCGGCGGCCCCACCTCGAATTCGACCACCCCTGCGAGTTGGCGGGCGG
Source organism: Brachybacterium sp. (assembly GCA_027322375.1). Lineage (GTDB taxonomy): Bacteria > Actinomycetota > Actinomycetes > Actinomycetales > Dermabacteraceae > Brachybacterium. The sequence continues at coordinate 362 of DAHVRS010000394.1, forward strand.
CGTCCACTAGCGCGTCGCGTGTGATTTCGCCGTCGGCGCCGAGCATGGCTGCGAGCCGCTGCTCTAGGGCACTGTAGATGGGGCCTTCCGTTTTAGGGTCGAGGTCCAGCGCGAGGATCTCGGTGTCGTCCGTCGCGATTCCTTCGACCAGATCGCCCAGCGCATCCGCCAGGTCCCGCCACTGCTGATCGAGCTGGGTGAGCAGGACGTCCAGGCGGCTGCTCAGGCGGCGGACGCGGCCGGGGTCGCTGCGCCGGTTCGTCTCCAGGAACCGGCGGAGCGCGTACTCGTACTCGCGGGCGCGTGCTCGGTCGCTGCGGAGTGCGTCCACCCGGTCCCGGAAGCTCGCATCGGTGATCTCGACGGGCGGTACCTGCTGCATGGGGACGTTGGCGCGAATGTGCTCGTCCAGCAGTTCCCGGAGGAGCGGGCCGTACTGGTTGGGGTCGGGACGGCCGGTCCCCGTGTCGCGGAACCTCCGCCGAGCCCGCCACTGGAGCAGCCCGGCCTCCTTTGCCAACGACAAATGGGATGTCACCTCCGGCCGGGGCAGCAGTCGTTCCACAGCCCCCAAGAAGGTCTTCGCGGCCTCGTCGAACCGCATGCGCAGATCCGGGTCCTCCAGACGTTCGAGCAGCCGTTCCTGAACGTCCAGATCATCGCCGAACGGACCGGTCGCACCGAGTTCGGCCAGGACTCCCCTCAGCCTTTCCGCGTGCTCCTCCAGGCGGGGCAGCTCGTAGCCGAGCAGGTCCTCCCGCATTCCCTCCAAATCGCCGAGGTCGTACTCGGCGAGTGCTTCGTCGAGGTTGTCGGCGAGCGCGACGTAGTCCACGACCAGGCCGTACGGCTTGTTGCGCGCGGGACGGTTCGTCCTCGCGACGGCTTGGAGGAGTTCCGCCGCCCGAATGGGACGGTCAACGTACAGCGCCTGTTCCAGCGGCGCGTCGAACCCTGTGAGCAGCATCCGCTGCACGATCAGGAACGCGACCGGAGCGTCACCCTGCCGAGGCGTTTCGTCGCCCGCGAACGGGGCGTACTCGTGCGGGCCGGCGGAGAAGGCGCTGTCGAGCCAGTCGGAGGAGAACGTGCTGTCGGAGGCCAGACCGCCGTACTGATCCTCCTCCCACGGGCCGTCCGGAACCTTGTCAGGGCCGGAAGGGGAGGTTTCCAGCGGCGGCGAATCCGACCAGGGGTCGTCGGGGTCTCCCTCGCCGAACACCTGGACGCCGTTCCCCGCGCCCGCACGCTCGCCCTCGACGGGGCGCGGCAGCGGCAGCAGGTAGCGGAGGACGTGCGCGTCCTGGGCCGGGCCGTCGGTCCAGCGGCGGAACTCCGGCGGGTCACCGGCCGCCGCCGAGATGACCGGGATGAAGTCGATCTCCCGGAGGGGGTACAGGTGCCGGGCGGCGGTCCCCAGGAGAGCCGCGTCGTAGCCGTCATACGGGCCCGGACGCTCCAGGTACTTCTCCGTGGCGCGAACCAGCTCGTCCCGGACGCTGAGGAAGGCGTCCCGGTAACGGACGGCGGCGAGACGGCTCACCGCGACGACCTGGGCCTTGAAGCCGCCCGGCAGCACGTAGCCCACCCAGTGGGCGAGCATGTCCCGCGCCTTCTCCTTGATCAGGTCGGTGGACTCCAGGACGTCCCGCAGCCGCAGCGGCACCTCTCCCGACGCCTCGGCCTGGTAGGCGGCGTCCAGGGCGGCCCGGTCGACCAGCTCCGACGAGATGTGCCGTCCCTCGTAGCGGATCGGGACGGTAGCGCCGTCCTGCTCGGCCTCCCGGAGCGTGTAGCGGTCGATCTCCGAGCCGAAGATCTCGGTGGTGGTGCGGTGCCGGGACCGGACGATGGGCGTGCCCGTCAAGCCGATCTTGACGGCGCGGGGCAGCGCGGTGGAGAGCCGGGCGTGCCACCAGCCGGTGTGCGTCCGGTGCGCCTCGTCGATCAGCAGCAGGATCTCGTCGCTGTCGTTGAGCACGGAGTCGAACAGGCCGCGGAAGCGGTCGTCGAGTTCCCGGCTCCCGGCCGCGCCGCCCCTGGCCTGCTGAATCATCAGTTGGACCACGCCCGGCGTGGTGCTGCTTAGGAGGCGGCGCGCCTCGGCGCTGCTCCCGGCCACCTGCGGTGCCTCGCCGCTGAGCCGCAGGACCGGGGTGAGCTGCGCCTTCAGTGCGCGGCGGTCCGACACGACGACGACCTTGAAGCCGCGCAACTCCTCGGTGGTGCGCATCTTGCGCACGAGGAACACCATCGTGAGGCTCTTGCCGGAGCCCTGCGTGTGCCAGAGCAGGCCGCCGCGGCTGCGCGGGTCACGTCCCTCGATCAGCCGCCGCACCGCCTTGCCGACGGCCCGGTACTGCTGATGCCGCGCCACGAGCCGCACGATCCGGCCGTCCAGCCACTGGAAGACGCTGAAGCTCTGCACCAGGTCGAGCAACCGTTCCCGGCGCAGCACCCCCAGCGCCAGCGTGTGCCAGGTGGTGAGCCGCTCCTCCGCGCCCAGGCCGAGCCGGGCGGCCGCCTCCTGCGGGGTGTCCGGGTCGGTACTGCGCCATTCGGCGAAATGCTCGGGAAGGGACGTGACGGTCCCCAGCTTGGCGCGCTCGTCGTCGACGGCGACGAGGAGCTGGACGTAGCGGAACAGACTCGGAACCGAGCGGTCCGGCACCAGGCGGCGCTCTCCCGAAAGGACCCGCAGCCGGTCGATGGCGCCGGTGACGCCGTCGGTCCTGTCGGGCCCGGAGCACGCGCCCACGACGAAGGGGATGCCGTTGCACAGGACGACGAAGTCGAGCTCGACCGTCGGCACCCCCGTGTAGCGGGGGCGACGAATGGGGACGTGCGTCGCGACGAGCCAGTCGTTGGCGTCGGGGTCGTCCCAGGCGACGAGCCGGACGACGCGCGTGCGCGCGCCCTGCATCCACGGCGGGGCGTCGACCACCACACCGGACAGCAGCAGCTTGAAGAAGTCCTCGTTGCCGCTGCTCAGGCCGTCGCTGATCCTGGTCACGGCGTCCCAGACCTGCGCGAGCCGAGGTTCGTCCAGCCAGGGCTCACCGCCGGGCCCGGTATTGAGGCGGCGCACCGCCGCCAGGAAGCGGTCACGGTCGATGCCGTCGGCGAGCTCGTCGCGGGTGAAGGGACCGCTCTCGTCAAGCGAGCAGTCAACCGGCGGCGGCCACCCGAGCCGGTCCGCGAGCAGCTTTGCAAGACGATCCGTCGACCAGTACCGGCTGTTCACCCTGCCCCCTCGGAGGTCCCCTCCGGTACTGTAGCTACGACAGGGCAGGCTTTTCGGGCATTCTCCCCTTAACACGCCGGGGGTAGCCGAGTCCGGTCAAAAGCTCGGTCAGACGGGCCGCAGCCTCGTCCCGTTCGGCCTCCAGCTGTTCCAGCGAAACCTCGTACTTGCTCGCGACGGCCCGGTATCCGTCGAGCAGGCTGCGCAGTGCGTCCGCCAGGTGGGCGTCCAGCCGAGCGAACAGGTCTTCGCTCAGGATGTCGAGGACTATACGCCCGGCTTCTCCGTCAGGCATGCCGGTGACCGTGGGCAGGTACTCCTCGGCCAGGTTGCCCGCCACCAGGTCGAACTGCCGGCGAGCTTCCGTCCGCTTCTTGCTCAGACGCTTCCGCTCGGCCTCCCGTGCCTTACGATCCTCATCCTCCTCGGCCTCCGAGAGGCCCTTCACACGGGCGTCCAGCTCCAGATACTCCTCTTCGAGGATCTTCAGTGCTTCGAGGTACCCGGTGAACGAGCGGCGGGTGAGCGGATGCTCGAGCACCTCCCGCCACTCCGCCGGCGAACCGCGTGAGCCACGGCCGTGCAACGTCCGCATCTTCGCCTCCACGGAGGCGGCCCAGCTCCCGACGACCCGCTTCGGACCGCCCGCGGCGAGCGCCTGCATCTCTTCCCGGTGGTCGATCCACCACTGCGCGACCAGGCCGGTCAGCACGAACTCGTCCAGAATGAGCTGCGGCTCCAAGGCCCTGCCGAACGTGGCGACGAGCCGCTCTCTCGCAGCCATCGGCCCGCGCCCTGTCGGCTTCAGCAGCACCCCGCCTTCGTCGTCCCACCAGGCGCGGCAACGCCGCCGCAGCTTCTCCGCCTCCCGCCCGGCCAACTGCTCGATCCGCTCCGCGGTCTCGGCAGGACCGCCCGGCGGACAGTCGCAATAGCCGTCGTCCAGCGGGACGAAGAAGTCGCCGGCGTCCAGGCCGAAGGCCGCGAAGGCGGGACGCAGGGAATCGACCTCCGCGGCCGGTATCCCCCCGTACAGGTGCCCGCTCACGTCCTGTGGTTCCGGGGGCGGCGTGTTGTCGACCCAGCGGCGGATGTTCAGGTTGGCGTCATCGGCCAGCACGTCACCGGTGGTCACGATCCGCGAGAATCCCGCGACCTCCCGCCACTCCCGGCAGACCGTACCGATCTTCTCGATGTGCTCCTCGCCCAGCTGGTTGCGGGTCCGTCCGGCCCGGTACTCGCGGTCGGCGTTGACGACCAGGATGCGGCCGCGCCGCCCGGAGGGTTTCCCTCCCGGGGCCCGCAGCAACATCAGGCAGGCGGGGATGCCGGTCCCGGCGAACAACTGCGGGCCGAGGCCGATGATCGCCTCGATCACGTCCTTCTCCAGCAGCTCACGCCGGATCGCCTGCTCGCGCCCGGACCGGAAGAGCACCCCGTGCGGCATGACCGTGACCGCGAGCCCCTGCTCGGTGAGGGACGCGACCATGTGCTGCACGAACAACAGGTCCGCGGCCTTGGTGCCCGTCCCGTAGCGGAACCGCCCGAGGTCCTTGGCCGCGACCGCCGCGGCGTCATAGGAGACGGAGAACTCGGGATTGGACAGCACGCGGTCGAACCGCTTGACCCCCTTTCCCGCAAGGTGCCTGGGATCGGACAACGTGTCGCCGAGCTGGACGTCGGCGTCCCGGATCCCGTGGAAGAGAAGGTTGAGCCGCGCGCTGACCCACTGGAGCGCCGAGACCTCCTGCCCTGCCAACGCCAGATGCCCCGATCTGCCGGGGTAGTGGTCGGCGACGAACTGCCGCGCCTGGATGAGCAGGCCTCCGGACCCCGCGCACGGGTCGTAGACGGCCTGGCCCGGCGCGGGCTCCGCGAGCCGGACCATCAGCCGGACGATCGACGCCGGCGTGTACATGTCGCCGCTGTTCAACCCCGCCGAGCCTGCGAGCTCGGCCAGCAACGCCTCGTAGGCCTCGCCGATCAGCCCGGGGAACTCCAGGTCGGCGTCCCGGAGAGACACCCTGTCGAACGTCCTGATCAGGCCGGTCAGCGTCTCGTCGTTGAGGCGCGCCCCGCCGGGGGTCCTGTTGAAATCGATGTGGGTCAGGATTCCGGCGAGGTCGGCGTTGTACTTCTCCAAGCCGCCCAGCGCGCCGTTCAGCACCTCGCCCACCACGCGGGTCGAGCCGAGCAACCGCTGCCAGGACGATTCCGGCGGCACGAAGACTTCCTCGGTGTACTCGTCCGGGTCGCCGGCCGCCTCGGCCGCCTCGGCCTCGTCGCCCGTGCGTGCGAGTTCCCGAGCGTGCACGCGGGCGCTGGCCTCGGCGAACACGTCCGAGCTTCGCTTGAGCAGGAGCAGGGCGGAGACGTAGTTCCGGCGTGCCGCGACATCGACCTTCCCGAGCTGGGACGCCGCATCGAGCAGCAGCTCCTTCACCTGGTGAAGGGTCGTCACCTCAGCCATCTCCCCGCCTCTCCCGGCCGGCACGGCCCCGGCCGTCGTCCGTGAGCAGTTCGAGCAGCCGGTAGAAGTCGGTCTGGGTGTCGCGCTTCAGCGGGTCGCAGGACCAGTGGTGCCCCTGCTCCGCCTTGGTGCTGCTCGCCCGGCACAGCCCTCTCGAACAGCGGTCGACGAGTTGGCGGGCGAGCCTCACCGCGTTATCGCGCTTCGCCCACAGCGCGGTGAGCTGCGCGTCGTTGAGGGTCTTCGGTTTCGAGTCGCTGCCCTTGCCGCCGCTGCTCCTCCCATAGCGTTCGAAGTGCCGGACCGCGTTCAGCTTGCGCACCAGCTGGTTGTTCTCGCTCGACACGTTCGCCGGTAGCCCGGGAGCGAAATGCAGGAGCAGCCACAGGTCGAAAGAGGGAGTGGAGAAGGCCACCTCGATGCCGTTCTTGGAAGCGGTCCGCATGGCCTCGTCGATGTCGTTGTGCTGGTCCCGATCGAACACCGCCCACACGTACTGGTCTGGTCCGCCGTCGCCCTCTTCCTCGTCGCCCTCCTGGGCGCTTCGGGTGATCCGGTACTGGACGTCGACGGCGCGGTTGACCACTTCAGACGGTTTCAGACCCTTGCCGGGCTGGGTTTGCGGATCGAAGTGCAGCACAAAACGGCTGTCCTGCCCGGCCTCGTCGTGGACCCGCTCAAGGTAGTTGCGCTCCGTCTTTCCCTCGCTGACGACCGTCACCACGAGGCGCCGCTGATTCCGTCCCAGCCCAGGTGGAGAGGACGACGTGCTCCCTTGAGGAATGCCCCTCTTCCGCCTCTTGCGACTCATGCGCACGCCTCGGCATCGCTTAAGCCGAGCACCTCGGCCGCTTCTCCTTCGGTTAGACGCGGCACGCCCCCGTAGGCGCCCGCGAGGTAACGCCGGTCGAGCGCCTCGCCCTTGCGCGGACGCGCATCCGTGAGCGGGTAGATCTCGGATTCGCCGACCCTGTTCTTGACGACGATCCGGACCTGGTCTCGCTCCAGGGGGGGGAAGGTGTGCAAGTTGCCGAGCAGGGAGACGTCCTGGCTGGTGCAGACGAGCTGCGCGTTGTTCGAATTGGCCTCGGGATCACGGAAGATCCGGAGAACCTCGGCGGCCACCAGTGGGTGCAGGCTGGCGTCCAGCTCATCGACCAGCAGCACGGCGCCGGTGTCCAGAGCCTCGAACATCGGCCCCAGGAATGCGAACCAGGCACGCGTTCCCTTTGACTCCAGGCTGTAGTCGAGCGGAACGCTTCCCTTCCTTCCCCGGTGAGACAGCCGGACCTTCATGCCGCGCTCGCCTTCTTCGAGGTCCACACCGTCCACACCGAGGTCGGCGACTTCGAGCAGACGCTTCAAGCGGTCTTTGACGGCCGGATTCTGGAGCTTCCTGCCGGTGAATCCGCTGCGAACACCCTCGTCACCGTCACCGATGAACCACAGATTCTTCTTGAACCAGTCATGGATCGGCCCGAGGTGCGGGTGGTTGAACGCTGCGGCCACGGTGAGGAAGAGCGCATTCGGTCGGGTCCTCGGGACGAGAAGCTCCTTGTCTCCCTTTAGTCCCTCTCCGGGGAATCTGAACGGGTCCTTGTCGTCCGCGTCACGCTCGAACCACACCTGCCTGCGCGCTTGCCCGCGCGGGTATGCGTGCAGCCATTCCGACTCGACACGCTCGTCCGAGACCTCGAACCCGTAGACGTACCGGTCGCCGTCCAGCACGATGTTGACCTCGAACAACGAGGTCTCGTCCTGCGCCTCGGGGTCGAGGGCGAAGGGCTCGCGGGGAATGGCGTCCAGCGCCGACCACTTGTCCACCGACCCGAGGACGGCACCCCGCATCCACCGCATGGCGTGCAGGACGTTGGACTTGCCGGAGGCGTTCGCCCCGTAGATCACGACGGCCGGCAGGTAGGCCGCGTCCGGATCGTCCTCAAGGCCCACGGGGCGGGCGGAGTCCACGTTGAAGCGGCTGGCCGCCGTCCAGAGTACGAACTCGTCACGGAACGATCTGTGGTTCGCTCCACGGAACCTCAGCAACATGACGAACCCCTCAACTCGGGAGCTGAATCCATTCTAGCTCTCTGCGTGAAGGTTTCCTACGCGAAAGCCTTTTAAACTGATGCGACCACCATAGGTGACCACCAAGTCAGCGGCGTGACCGGATCCGGCCTCGGCAGCAGGCGCGAGAAGATCGATTGTTAAGGCTGCAGCCACCTGCCGGGCGTCCAGTCAGAGCCATGTCCGCTGCGGTGCGATGACCGCAAGGGCGATGGCAGAGCAGAAGACGACCATGTTGCGGGGGGCCACGGGCTGCGACGGCATTGTGCGTCCGCCGACCAGTCACAGCCAGTGAATTGCCCAGAAACTGACCACGCGTGGTTCCCCACTCATCCCGCACGATCCGAGCTCAGTGGCGGAACGTCAGAGGACGAGGGTCAGATGAGGGTGAGTGAGGCCAGATCGCGGGCGTGGTGGGCGTGGCGGGTGGTCATGGTGCGGAACATCTCGTCGCCGCGGGGGGTGCGTTCGACGAGCATCGAGGCGCCGATGGACATGACGATGCCGTGGAAGGCGTGGCGGCG
>DAHVRS010000413.1 GCA_027322375.1 Brachybacterium sp.
GGCCGCATCCTGGCCAAGACCCTCGCCGAGGACGCCCCCGTCGGCGTCGCATGTCCGGCACCTCACCACGAGGCCGCACCTCTCGGCTGATCCGGAGGTTCGGTTGGTACCGTGAAGCGGCCCGGGCCACGGCCCCGGCGCCTCGGGCCACGGCCCGGATGCTGAGCGAAAGAGGACCCCGCCCCCATGCCCACCACCATGGTCCACCTCGTCCGCCACGGCGAGGTGCACAACCCGGAGCGCATCCTGTACGGACGCCTGCCCGGGTACCGCCTCAGCGACCGCGGTGAGCAGATGGCGCAGCTGGTCGGCGATCACCTCGCCAGCCACGACATCGCCCTCGTGCGCTCCTCTCCGCTGCTGCGCGCCCAGCAGACCGCCGCGCCGATCGCCGCCCCGCACCAGCTGGAGATCGGCACCGATCAGCGTCTCATCGAGTCCGGGAACCGCTTCGAGGGGCAGCGCATGGGCCACGGCGACGCGAAGTTCACCGACCCGCGCAACTGGCGCTGGTTCCTGAACCCCTTCCGCCCCTCCTGGGGCGAGCCCTACCGCGAGCAGGTCGCCCGCGTCCTCGACGCCGTGCACGACGCCCGCGCTGAGGCCGAGGGCCGCGACGCCGTCCTGGTCCTGCACCAGCTGCCGATCTGGCTCACCCGGCGCAGCGCCGAGGGCCGCCCACTCCCGCACGATCCCCGCAAGCGCGAGTGCGGGCTGTGCTCCGTGACGAGCCTGCGCTTCGAGGGGACCGAGCTCGCGGGCGTGGACTACGCCGAGCCCGCCGCGGCGCTGTACGCGGGCGCTGTCGACGCGACCGGAGGGAAGCTCACGTGACCGCTCGCTCCCTGCCCTCGGCCCCGGGCCGACGGGCCGTGCTCGCCTCTGCCGCTGGAGCGGGCGCCGCCCTGCTGCTGGCCGCCTGCGGCACCGACACGTCCGACCGCTACACCTCGGGCGATTCCGGCTACGTCTCCGGCTCCGGCGTCGCCACCGAGATCGCGCCCGAGGACCGCGCCGAGCCGCTCGAGATCGTCGGCACCACCTACGACGGCGAGGAGTTCGCCTCCGCCGACGTGCGCGGTGAGATCCTCGTGGTGAACGTCTGGTACGCCTCCTGCCCGCCCTGCCGCAAGGAGGCCCCCGACCTCCAGGCGATCCACGAGGACTACGCCGAGCAGGGCGTCACCCTCATCGGCGTGAACGTGCGCGACGCCGAAGGGCCAGCGCGCGCCTTCGAGGAGACCTACAAGATCACCTACTCCTCGATGCCGGACCCGGACGCGGAGATCATGTACTCCCTGCGCGGTCAGGTCGCCCCGAACGCGGTGCCCTCCACCCTGGTCCTGGACCGTGAGGGCCGCGTCGCCGCCCGCGTCTCCGGCGCCGCTGACCCCTCCGTGCTGCGCGCGATGATCGACCGGGTGCTCGAGGAATGATCCCCGCCGATCTCGGCGCCGCCTTCCAGGCCACCGCGCTGTCCGGATCCCTGCTGCTCGCGGTCGCCGTCGCCGCCGCGGCGGGGCTCGTCGCCTTCCTCTCCCCGTGCGTGCTGCCCGTGGTGCCCGGCTATCTCGGCTACGTCTCCGGCCTTGCAGGACAGGGAGCGGTCGCCACCCCTGCTGGTGGGAAGCGCTCCGGGTCCGGGAAGAGCGGCGGCGGACGCCGCAGTGCACCGAACGGCCGCATGGTCGCCGGCAGCCTGCTGTTCGTCGCCGGTTTCGCCATCGTGTTCATGCTGCTGGGCGGCTTCGCCGGCGCCCTCGGCTACCTGCTCCAGGAGCACGCGGTGTGGATCAACCGCATCGCCGGCGCCGTCGTGATCCTCATGGGCTTGCTGTTCATGGGCGTCTTCCCGCGCCTGTCCGCGACCCGCCCGGTCACCTCCAAGCGGCCCGACGCCGGCCTGCTGGGCGCCCCGCTGATGGGGATCGTGTTCGGGCTGAGCTGGACGCCGTGCATCGGCCCCACCTACGCCGCGATCGTCGCGCTGTCCCTGGACGGGGGCGGCAGCGGCGCCGTGCTCCGCGGCGGGATCCTGGCGCTGGCCTACTCGCTCGGGCTCGGCATCCCCTTCGTGCTGTTCGCGCTGCTGTTCCAGCGCGCCCTCGGCTTCAGCAAGCGCCTCGCCGCGCACCGCCGCACGATCGGACTGCTCTCCGGAGCGCTCCTGATCGCCATCGGCGTGCTGCTGATGACCGGGGTGTGGTCGGCGTGGATGAGCGAGCTGCAGATCCTCATCGCAGATTTCGAACCGGTGGTGTGATGGACGAGAAGAGCACGAGCACGGACACCGCGCCCGGCGCTGAGAAGAACCCGTCGGCCGGGGAGCGCGCCTCGCGCACCGAGGGCGCTGCCGGCTCCTGGAGCAGCAAGCCCGAGGTCGACGGCCGCGGCCCCACGAAGGCGCCCTCGCTGGGCCTGCGCGGCACCCTGCTGTTCCTGTGGCGGCAGCTGACCAGCATGCAGACCGCGCTGATCCTCCTCATGCTGCTCGCGATCGCGGCGGTGCCCGGCTCGCTCTACCCGCAGCGCAGCGTCAACCCGGGCCTGACCGACACCTTCCTCGAGGAGAACGGGCGCTGGGGCGAGATCCTGGATGCGCTGGGCTTCTTCGAGGTGTTCTCCTCGCCGTGGTTCTCCGCGATCTACCTGCTGCTGTTCGTCTCCCTGATCGGCTGCATCGTCCCGCGCGTGGGCGTGCACCTGCGCCAGCTGCGCGCTCGCCCGCCGCGCACTCCCTCTCGCCTGACCCGCTTCACCGGCCACACCCGGGTGGAGCTGCCTGGTGCCGAGCGGGACGAGCTCATCGAGTCCGCGCGCCGCATCCTGCACCGCTCCCGCTATCGCACCGAGGTGCGCGAGGAGAGGGGCGGTGCCGTCTCCGTCAGCGCCGAGCGGGGCCTGCTGCGCGAGACCGGGAACCTCCTGTTCCACATCGCGCTGGTCGCAGTGCTGATTTGCATCGCCGGCGGCAACCTCACGAACTACCGCGGCCAGATCACGGTGATCGAGGGCGACGGATTCTCGAACTCGCTCACCCAGTACGACTCATTCTCCTCCGGCGCCTGGTTCGACGAGACCGACATGCCGGACTTCCGTTTCACCCTCGCGGACTTCCGCGCCACCTACGTCCAGCCCGGCGAGTCCGGGAAGGTCGGCGAGCCGCGCTCCTTCGAGGCGGATATCCAGGTGACCGCCCCCGGTGAGGAGCAGGAGTCCCGCACCCTGCAGGTCAACAAGCCGCTGCACGTCAAGGGCGCCTCGATGTTCCTGCTCGGCAACGGCTATGCGCCTGAGATCACGGTGCGCGACTCCGAGGGGACGGTCGTCGCCGAGGGGCCGCTGATCACCGTGCCGATGGGGGACACCGGCTACACCTCGCAGGTGGTGCTCAAGGCGCCGGACGCCCGTCCCGAGCAGCTCGCCGTGGTCGGCTTCTTCATGCCCACCGGCACGATCGACGACCAGGGCCCGCGCTCGCTCTACCCCGACGCGCTGGACCCGCAGCTCGCGCTCACCGTCTACCAGGGCGACCTGGGCCTGGACTCCGGTATCCCCTCCAACGCCTACGAGGTCGACGTCTCCACCCTCACCCAGGTGGGCGGCGAGGACGGCTCCCCGGTGCTGATCCGGCTCTACCCCGGCCAGGAGTACACCCTCGCCGACGGCACCACCGTGAGCTTCGATGGGCTGCGCCGCTACGCAGCCTTCGACATCGCCCACAACCCCTTCGAGATCTGGACGTTGATCAGCGCGCTCACCGCCGTCGCGGGCCTGGTGCTCTCGCTGTTCATCCCGCGCCGACGCGTCTGGGTGCGGGTGCGTCCCGGGGCCGACGGCGCGGTGCTCGAGGTCGCTGGCCTCGCGCGCAGCGACGATCCGGCGCTCGAGGGCGACGTCCGATCCCTGGCCACGACGCTCTCGCAGGCGCAGGATGGAGGACGGGCCGGCACGGCCGCGATCCCCGAGGACCGGCCCTCCCGGGCCACCGATGATTCCCCTGAAGGAAGTGCACAGTGATCAATGAGCAGCTGGCGGAGTTCTCGAACCTCGCCCTCGTGGTGGCGATCGTCCTCTTCGTCCTCGCCCTGATTGGCTTCGGCGCAGACCTCGCCGGCACCTCGCAGCGCCGCAGCGACGAGCGCCTCGCCGCGAAGGACCGTGCCGAGAAGGGGCGCGCTGACGCTCGCGAGCTGCAGGCAGCGAGCGTCGGGGCCGACGGGGCTGGTGCGGTGGGCTCGGACGTTTCCGGGGCCGACGTTCCTGAGACCGACGTCACTGAGATCTCGGCCTCCGATGCCGCGGCTGTCGATGTCGTGGCTGCCGATGCCATCCCCGGTGACGGGACGGGAAGTGCCTCGGGCGGGATGTCCGCGCAGCGCTTCGCCTACCTGCTCGCCGGTGCCGCGACCGCGCTGCTGACCCTCGGCGTGGTGTGCCGGGCGCTCGCAACTCAGCGCGTGCCGTGGGCGAACATGTACGAGTTCGCGACCACGAGCGCCGCCGTCGTGATGATCGCCTTCCTCGCCTTCAGCCTCCAGCGCCGTGAGCTGCGGGGGCTCGGCACCTTCGTGGTCGGCCCCGTGCTGATCCTGCTGCTGCTCGCCCAGACCGTGTGGATCGTCCCGGCCGCCGCGCTCACTCCGAGTCTGCAGAACTCGCACTGGCTCTACATCCACATCTCCGTCGCCATCATGGCCACGGCCCTGTCGATCCTCGGCGCGGTCGTCGCCTCGCTGCAGCTGCTCCAGGCAAAGCACGAGAGCGGCCTCGCGCAGAAGATCGCTGCGGGCGAGGAGCATCCCGAGCACTGGGGCCGCTTCGGCCACGTGATGGACCGCCTGCCCTCCTCGAGCGTGCTCGAGTCGCTGAGCTTCCGCATCCACTCGATCGCTTTCGTCACCTGGACGTTCACGCTGATCTTCGGGGCGATCTGGGCCCGTGACGCCTGGGGCCGCTTCTGGGGCTGGGACCCCAAGGAGGTGTGGACGTTCATCATCTGGATCATCTACGCCGCCTACCTCCACGCCCGTGCCACCGGCGGCTTCCGCGGCTCGCGCGCCGCTGGCCTGGCCCTCGCAGGCTTCGTGGCCGTGGTCTTCAACTACACGATCGTCAACACGGTCATCAACGGCCTCCACTCCTACTCCGGCCTCTGAGGCCAGGCAGGGCCGGAGCGGCGGCGCCGAGCCCGAGCGGGGCGCCGCGAGCAGCGCCGCGGCGCTCGGCTTTTCCCGCATGCCCGGCCCCGCGCACACCCCAGTCAATCCGGCGGAGTTCTTCTTTGTTCTGTTCCACCTGGAGGGAACAGAACATCGAAGAACTCCGGTGCAGGGGCTGCGGTGACGCTCAACCCGGCGAAGGGCCGCAGTGAAGGCGTGCTGGTGTCGCGGTGAGCGCGGGCGCGCGCAACGGCGACGGCGCGGGGCGCAGTGGTGCGAGGGGAGCGGGGCGGTGGTCAGTCTGTGCTGTCGTCGCGGCCGCTGGAGGGGCCGGCGGCGGCGTCCCCGCCCTGCTCGCGGCGGCGCTGCTCGCGGCGCTCGCGACGGATGTCCTCGTCGAGGCGGCGCAGGAACTCGGGATCCTCATCGGGCGCGAGGGGGCCCTGACGGCGCGGCCGCTTCGGTCCATCGATGTCGCCCAGGCCGATGCCGCGCTCACGGCCCACGACCAGCCAGGTGATCGGACCCACCCAGGGGATCAGCACGATGAGCACGACCCACGCCCATTTGGGCAGGCCACGGACCTTGTCGTCCTCGGTCTGCACGCAGTCTGCGAGAGCGAAGACCGACAGGGCGATGGAAAGAACTGCGAGTAAGCCCCTGGCCATGCCCCCAGTGTAGGCAACGGACCTGAACAGCGGGAGGGACCTCAGTCAGCGGCACGCGACCCCCCGGACTCGACCCTCAGGAGCAGGCCCTGCCCTCAGGAGCAGACCCTTGCCCACGCCGGCGGACGTGACGGATCGGGCTCTGCCTTCGCATCGAGGATCCAGGCCCGCGTCATACCCTTGGGGCCATGCGCTCCTTCCTGCTCTACGCCGTGATCCGCCTGGGCCTGTGGGCCGCCGTGTGGTGGCTGTTGGTGCAGGTGGGCATCGGCGTGATGCTCGCGGGCGTGCTCGCCGCGCTCATCGCGATGCTGCTGTCGATCCTGTTCCTGGACCGACTGCGGGACGGTGCCGCCCAGCGGTGGAGGGCGGCCGATGAGCGACGTGCCGCGCGCAAGGCGGACGAGGTCGATGAGGACGCCGAGTATGAGGACCACCTGCTCGACGACGCGGAAGCAGCAGCGCACACCTCCGGCCCCACGGCGGGCGCGGATGCGGAGACGGAGGACGCTGCGACGCCGGGGCCTGACGATCTGCCTGACCTTCCCTCGACCGAGGACACGGACAGCACCCGCTGAGCTCAGGCTCCACGGGGCACTCGGGCGAAGGGCTCCACCTGGTGCTCAGCTCGAGGGCGCCACCGGGTACTGGGCCCGAGGACGTCACGCGGCGCTCAGATCAGCAGGCCCACCAGCAGCAGGAGCGAGAACACCAGCTCGAGCCGTCCCGTCGCGCCGAGCACCGGGATGAGGTCGCGGCCCGCCGCGCCGCCCAGCACCGTCCGCACGGGAGAGATCGCGAGCACGAGCGCGAGCAGCACCAGCGCCGCCCAGGGATGCAGGACGATCACCGGGATCATGAGCACGAAGGGCACCAGCACCGTCGCCGCATAGAGCAGGCGGGTGCCGCGCTCCCCGAGCCGGACGGCGAGGGTGCGCTTGCCGCAGACGGCGTCGGTGGGGATGTCGCGCAGGTTGTTGGTGAGCATGAGCGCGACGGCGAGCAGCCCGATCGCGAGCGAGGCGAGCAGCGCCACCAGGCTCGGCTGGGT
>DAHVRS010000414.1 GCA_027322375.1 Brachybacterium sp.
TTCCTCAAGACCCTCGAGTCGGGGACGCAGTTGTTCGAGCGCGCCGCCGAGGACGCCCGCCGGTCCGGTGCCGCGGTGCTCACCGGCCGGCAGGCGTTCGCTCTGCACGACACGCACGGTTTCCCCATCGACCTGACCCTCGAGATGGCGTCCGAGGCGGGGTTGCAGGTCGACGAGGAGGGGTTCAGATCCCTGATGGCCGAGCAGCGGGAGAGCGCCAAGGCCGACTCCCGCGCCAAGAAGCACGCGCACGCCGACCTGTCCGTCTACCGGGATTTCCTCGACGCCGGAGAGACCGTCTTCACCGGCTTCACCGACCTCACCGACGAATCCCGCCTGCTGGGGATCATCTCGGGCGGGCAGACCGTCCCTCTGGCCCGGGAGGGTGACGAGGTCGAGTTCGTGCTCGACCGCACCCCGTTCTACGCCGAGTCCGGTGGGCAGTTGGGCGACCGGGGGATGATCTCGACCGCCGGCTTCCAGATGCGGGTCGACGACGTCCAGAAGATCGGGAAGAAGCTGTGGGTGCACCGCGGCGCCCTCGTCGGGGGTGAGGTGGAGGCGGGCCAGCTCGTCACCGCCGCCGTCGACCCCGACTGGCGCAAGGGGGCCACGCAGGGGCACTCCGCCACCCACCTCGTCCACGCCGCACTCCGCCAGATCCTGGGGCCCGAGTCCGTCCAGGCCGGCTCGCTCAACAAGCCCGGATACCTGCGGTTCGACTTCAACTGGTCCGGCTCGATCCCCGCCGACGTCCTGGCTCAGATCGAGGAGATCACCAACGCCGCAGTGGACGCCGACTACGGGGTCAACACCCTGGAGACCACCCTCGACGAGGCCAGGAGGATGGGCGCGCTCGCCCTCTTCGGCGAGAACTACGGATCCCGGGTCCGGGTGGTGGAGATCGGAGGACCGTTCTCCATGGAGCTGTGCGGCGGCACCCACGTGTCCCACTCCGCGCAGATCGGCCCGGTCAGCCTGCTGGGAGAGTCCTCGGTCGGGTCCGGGATCCGCCGCGTCGAGGCCTATGTGGGGATGGACGCCTACCGACACCAGGCCCGCGAACGCGCGTTGGTCTCCGGGCTCGCGGCCGCGCTCAAGGCCCCCGCGGACGAACTCCCGGACCGGGTGGCCGCGTTGACCGCCAAGCTGCGCGAGACGGAGAAGACCCTCGAATCCCTCCGCGCCGCCCAACTCGCATCCCAGGCCGCGGACCTGCTGTCCTCCGCCGAGGACCTGGGCGGGATCCGCCTGCTGACGCACTCCGCCCCCGGGGGTGCCGCCGGCGACCTGCGGACCCTCGCCTCGGACCTCAGGGGCCGTCTCGGTTCCGAGGCCGGCGTCGTCTTCCTCACGGCCCCCGGGCAGGACAAGGTGCCGTTCGTCATCGCCGTCAGCCCGGCCTCACAGGAGCGTGGGCTCCGGGCCGGTGACCTGGTCAAGGCGATCTCCCCGGCCCTGGGCGCCCGGGGCGGTGGCAAGGCGGACATGGCGCAGGGGGCCGGCACCGAGCCGGACGGGATCGACGCGGCGGTGTCCGCCCTGCGCGACGCCGTGCGGGACGTCGGATGACCGAGCCGGCCGGCTCGACCGCGTCCACCGGGTGGACACGGGGCCGTCGACTCGGCCTGGACGTGGGCACCGCCCGGATCGGAGTGGCCTCGTGCGATCCCGACGGGATCCTCGCGACACCGATCGACCACGTCCGCCGCGATGAGGACGCCGCGGCGATCAGCCGCATCCGCGACCTCGTCGAGGAGCACGATGCGATCGAGATCGTGGCGGGCAGGCCGCGCTCGCTCGACGGGGCCGACCACGGCGCCGTCGACGCGGCGCTCACGTTCCTCCGCGCCCTCGCGGAGCGCGTGGACGTGCCGATCCGGCTCGTCGACGAGCGGTTCACGACCGTGCAGGCCCACAGCGTCCTGCAATCGGCCGGGCGCTCGTCGAAGCAGCGGCGGGAGCGGGTCGACTCTGTCGCCGCGGTCCTCATCCTGCAGACCGCGCTGGACCTGGAGAAGAGCAGCGGAACGCCCGCCGGAACCATCCTCGACCGGGAGGTCTGAGCACACATGGACGACAGGGACGACCGGAGCCCGCTCGGAAGCACTGGAGCGCCCCCGCTCTCGCGGGCGGAGAAGAGGGCGCAGGCCCGACGCCGGATGATGCGCCGGCGCAGGACGACGACGATCGTCGTCGCCGCACTGCTGGTGCTGGGGATCGGCGGCGCGATCGCCGTGTCCGTCACGTCGGGGATCGTCCAGGACGTCCTGGGCCGCAGCGATGACTACGAGGGCGAGGGCACGGAGCCCGTCACCGTCGAGATCCTGCCCGGGACCTCCGTCACGCAGATCGCCAACCAGCTCGTCGAGGAGGAAATCATCAAGTCCTCGCGCCCCTTCATCAAGGAGGTAGAGGAGCGCGAGGTCTCGCTGCTGGCGCAGACCTACAGCCTGCGGAAGCACATGAGCGCGGCCGCTGCGGTCGAGGCGATGGTCAACCCCGAGGCCGCC